>PHEM01000452.1 GCA_002842935.1 Alphaproteobacteria bacterium HGW-Alphaproteobacteria-13
ACGAGGGCTTCTTCGAATAGATGCTGATCAGGCCCGCCGACGAATTGCGTCCGCCGAGCGTGCCTTGCGGGCCGCGCTGCACTTCGACGCGGTCGATTTCGCCGAGTTCGTTGAGACCGATGCCGGAGCGCGAGCGATAGACGCCGTCGATGAACACCGGGACCGAGCTTTCCAGGCCGGGGTTGTCGCCGACCGTGCCGATGCCGCGGATGCGCGCCGAACCATTGGCTTCCGAACCCGTCGAGGAGACGAGCAGCGACGGCGCGACCTGATTCAATTGGCGGATGTCGTTGGCGCCGCTGTTGCGCAGCGTTTCCGCGCTAACCGCGGAGATGGCGACCGGAACATCGGCCAGCGCCTGCGAGCGGCCCTGCGCCGTGACGATGATGATGCCGCTGTCTTCCTCTTCGGCCTCTGACGCGGTCTGGGCCAGCGCCGGCGCCGCGATGGCGATAAGCGCGACCGACGCGCCCAGCGCGCTGGTGCGCAAAAGGTGGGATGCAGGACGGGAAGACAGGTTCATTTGGGGCACTCCTCTCACAGTGTCATGGTCTATTGTCGGCGAACCATATTGAAATTGCCTGCTCGTTCCAGCGTCGGCGCGCGCCTGTATGTGCTTCTTTCGACAGGTGATGCATTTCGGTCACAGTCGCGAAGCGCGCAAATATGGGACTGACGCCGTCAGCGTCCGATGCGAACGCGGCTTGCCGTAGCGTCGCGCGCGGCCGCCTCGCCGCAGGGAAAGCTCAGCAGCCGGTTTCGCGCGACCAGCATCGCGCGATAGCGTCCGGGAAAATTCGCCGCGATCGCGGGCGCCGTGACGTCCAGCCCGCCCGTCAGCGCGCCGAACGCGGGAAGAATCAGCCGCCGCTCGTCGCCCGCGAAACAGGGACGGGCGACGGGGCGCCCGCGCGGCGCGAGGCGCAGCTTGGGATGGAAATGGCCCGTTATTTCGGGGCGCGTCTCGTCCGGCTCGCTCTGGTGACGCAGGACGATGCCGTCGACGATCAGCTCCTCGGCGACCGTCCCGCCCCATGCGCCGCCCGACAGCCCGTCGTGATTGCCCGCGATCCACAGCAGGCGCACCCGGTCCGCCAATTGCCGCAGCCGCGCCGCGATATCGGGCTGGATGCGGTCCGCCGCGTCCCGGTCGTGGAAGCTGTCGCCCAGGCACCAGATCGCCCGCGCCCCCGTCTCCGCCGCCGTCGCCGCGAGCCGGTCGAGCGTGTCGTGGCTGTCATAGGGCGGCAGCGGCTGTCCGTGCGCGGCGTACCAGCTCGCCTTTTCCAGATGCAGGTCGGCGACGATCAGCGCGCCGTGGTGCGGCCAGAACAGCGCGCGGGCGGGCAGCGGGACAAAGGCGTGTCCGGCGAAATCGAGGATCGGCGGGGAAGCCATGGCGCCGCTATGGCGCGGTGCGGGGGCGGCTACAAGCGCCGCGCGCCTCCGTTCGCCGCGAGGCGCTGGCGCGTGCCGCGCGCCACGCCGCTCGGCAGGTCGAAAACGACGCGCCGGTTCGGAAAGTCGATCTCGATCCGGTCGAACAGCGCCAGCCCGTCCATGCCGAGCAGCAGCGCGGGCCGCTCGTTCAGGTCGAGCACCGCGAAGGCCCGGCTGTCGGTGAAGGAGACCGGCAGGTCGTCGATGCGCAGGTCGCCAAAGCCGATCTGCTTGATCGCGGTCCGCATCGCCGGGACACTCTCGCCCGACACGCTATGGAGGATCGTCGGGACGAAGGGCAGGCGATGCGCCCGGCGGCCCGCGACCAGCCGTTGCAGCGCCAGATTGCCGATGCTGGTCTGCGCGCCCGTATCGACGATGACGTCGACACGTTTGCCGTCGATCCGCGCGTCGGACAGGATCAGCCGCCCCGCCGTGGTGCGCGCGGTGACGACGATCGCGTCATCATCCTCGATGATCGGCCGCGCGCGCCGCCGGGTTTCGAGAATCTGCATATTTTCCGCGCGAAAATCGATCAGCACGCGGCGGCTTTCCAGCATGTCGATCCCGATCAGCCCGGCCGCGCCGATGTGGCGCCCGGCCAGCGCGGGCGCGTCGAAGGCGGCGAGCCGCAGGCCCGCCATCTGCAACGCCGCGACGCGATAGCTCGGCACCGTCGCCAGATTGCCGATCGTCGCGAGGCGCAGCTTCGCCCCTTCGGTCAGGCCCAGCCGCTCGGCCAGTTCGCGCGCGATCACCGTGCGTTCGGAACCCGTGTCGACCAGAAAGGAAAAGGGA
>PHEM01000453.1 GCA_002842935.1 Alphaproteobacteria bacterium HGW-Alphaproteobacteria-13
ACCATTTACCCACCGTCAGGTCTGGCGAAGTTCGCACGGAGGGCGTCGAGCGGCCGTCACGGGCCGCAACGACGCCTATGAACGCGCGGCCCGTCGGTCAGATGTCCGCTTCATCGATCTCACCGATTACCACGCCTTTCGCGAGGTTGGCCTGCGCGGCCTGACCGTAGAGGGAACAGAGCGTCCTGGAGCACGTGACCGCAATGGCGCGCGCAACGCGCTGTTCGCCGATCTGTTGGTCACCACTGGCCTGCGCCTGGAAGAGGCATCTCACCTGCTCACTGCCGAGATTCCGGTTGGCGGCGCCCGCGCGGAACGGCAGCGGCGGGTCGAACTTCCGGCGGCACTTACCAAGGGGGATAGGGGGCGTGGCATATTGCTGCCGCGCCGTTTGTTGCCGATGTTTGACGCCTATATCGCCGTGGAGCGAGCCGCAGCCGTCGCCAAGTTCGCAAGGCGCCGTGGCTGGGAAGCCATTGACCGCCCGATCTTCATACACCGCCCCTCATTCAGGCTGCGCGCATTGCAGCTGGTTGGCGGTGGCACGATGGATATGGAGGTCGTCACACCGGATGAACGCGCAAGGCTTGTAATTTGCGCCGACGATGGAACGCCTGGCGAAGCGGCGGTGCTCTGGCTGACCGAGGTCGGGCATCCGGTGCTCCCCAACTCGTGGGAAGCGATCTTCGCGCGGGCGAGCCGCCGTTGCACGGATGCCGGCATCCCGGTCCGGGTCAGCCCCCATCAACTCAGGCATTCCTTTGCGGTCCACATGCTGGCGATGCTGATCCAGCGCCGCCTTGCCGAGGCGGCGGCACCGGTGGGTGCCATGGAAGGGTATCGCCAGTTGGTCGGCGATCCGCTTCAACAGGTTCAGCGATTGCTTGGCCATTCAAGCCTCGCCACGACCTCGATCTATCTCGATCACCTCGCCACGCGTGCCGATACCGTCGATGCGGCGGTCGAAGAGCTGTTGGCACTCGTACCGGACTATCTTCCATCATGACCGCTGCTCCACGCAAAGGGCGCAAGGTCAGTTTCGAGGCCGCCGCGACTGCGCCCGAGGCCGATCCATGGTCGCAGATCAGCACGCTGCGCTTCATGATCGATCCGCCATACGGCGGCGAGTTGCTCGTGGATTTCACCAGCTTGCGGCCACGAGGCCTGGCTCTCGCCTTTGCACGGGGCCTGTTCATGCTGGTTGCCCCGCGCGGCCCCATTTTGGTGCGTTCGTCGATCAAGACATACGTGACGCAGTTACCGAGCTTCTTTGCCTATCTTGCCGGGACAGGCGACCGGATCAACGGGCCGGCAGACCTTCGCACCGACCATATCGACGGGTTCGAGAGGTGGCTCGCCGCGCAGGGCAAGTCGCGGACACACGCGCCGACCTATGTCGCCAAGGTCGTCTCGGTCCTTCGCCGCATTGCGGCCGATGGTCCCGAGCTTGTCGATCCTGGCTTGCGGGAACGGCTGCGCTACGTCAGCTCGCACCCCCACGTTCGCCCCCGTCCACGCGATGCCTACAGTCCGTATGTCGCTCGCCAACTCCGCGATGCGGCCCGCGCCGATCTTGTTGCGATCGAGGCGCGCTTGCGGTCGGGGCCGCGTTTCGATGAGGTGCCGGAGACAGAAGGTGCTTACCGCGAAGCCCACGCTGCGATCGACGCGCGCGGTGTGCTGCACTACCGTGACCCCGCATATCAGAGCCTGTATAAGCTGCGGTGGATTCGCGAACTGAGCGGCGCAAGGTTCAACCTGAGCCTCCATGCTGCCCACTACCTTACTGCACACGACGTCGTGCCGCTTCTCGTTCTGCTCTCGCTGGAGACGGGGCTCGAGCTGGAGTGTTGCAAGTCGCTCACCATCGATTGTTTGCGCAATGCTTCGGGCGGTACCGTCGATGTCGCCTATACCAAGCTTCGCGCCCACGGCGCCGAGCACAAGACCATCCGGGTCCGTGATGGCGGCTCATCGACACCGGGCGGCCTGATCCGGCGGATCATCGCACTCTCCGCCAAGGCCAGGGTGCATAATTCCAGCGACAACCTCTGGGTCTATTATCAGACCAACGAGATCACCGCTGGTATCCGCCAACCGCGCATGACGATCGACGCCTGGACGCAGCGTCACGGCATTGTCGATGACGCCGGTCGACCGCTATTCCTGCGCCTCTCGCAGCTACGCAAGACGCACAAGGCCTTGTGGTACCTTAAGACCGAAGGGCA
>PHEM01000454.1 GCA_002842935.1 Alphaproteobacteria bacterium HGW-Alphaproteobacteria-13
TGCCACTGTGGTTGTACGGCGATATCGATGGCCTGATTGTTGTCGCGACGATCTGGGGTTTTGCGCATTTTGGCCTGTTGAAGATCGTGCTGTCGTTCGCGACGCAGATGGTTTCAGTACCCGATGCCAGACTCGTGTCAGCGCTGTTGCTCGGCGCCAGTATTGGCACGGCTGTTGGCCCCTGGCTGGCCAGCAGGGTAGTCGCCTTGACGGACAGTCACTTCGTCCTGCAATTCAGCACTGCCTGCTATATCACGTTGACCGTCCTGCTGATTTTCGCGGCCCGATTGCACGATGTGCGCCAGCGAAGACCGCACCGACCTGACCGCGATCGACGCCAAGGGCCGCATCACCATCGTCGAGATCAAGGTCAGCCGCGCCGACCTATATGGCGACGGCAAATGGCCCGACTATTGCGACTGGTGCGACCATTTCTATTGGGCGCTCGCCGCCGGTCTGGACGCGGCGATATTGGAAACGCCCGACTATCGCCCCGAAACCTCCGGCTTGATCGTCGCCGACCGCTATGGCGCGGCGGTCGTGCGCGAGGCGGCAAGCTGCGATCTTGCCCCCGCGCGCCGCAAGGCCGAACTGCTGCGCATCGGACGCCTCGCCATGCGCCGGTCGATGTTCGCGGCCGATCCCGAACTGGCGGCGGGGTGGAGCGAGGGCGCGTAAGGCCCTATCCCCGCGCCTGCATCCGCGCGAGATAGCGGGCGAGGATGTCGATCTCCAGATTGACGGGCCGTCCCGCCGCCGCCTCGTCCAGCGTCGTCATCGCCTGCGTGTGCGGGATGATGTTCAGCGTGAAATGCGCGGCGCCGTCCGGCTGGTCGGCAACCTCGTTGACCGTCAGCGACACGCCGTCGAGCGTGACGGAACCCTTGGGCGCGATATGCGGGGCGAGCGATGCGGGTGCCTCGACCGTCAGCTTGACGCTGTCGCCGACAGGCTGAGCCGCGACGATCCGGCCCACGGCGTCGACATGGCCCGTGACGATATGCCCGCCCAGTTCGTCACCGACCTTCAGCGCGCGTTCGAGGTTGAGCCGCCGCCTCGCGTCCCACATGCCCGGCGCCGTGCGCGCGAGCGTCTCCGCGCTGGCGTCGATCGCGAACCAGTTGCCGTGGTCGCCCGTGCCCTTGTCCACGACGGTCAGGCACGCGCCCGAACAGGCGATCGACGCGCCGAGATCGATGCCGTCCACGTCATAGGCCGTATCGATGACGAGCCGCGTGTCGCCGCGATCCTCGCGCGCACGAATGGTGCCGATATCGGTGATGATGCCTGTGAACATATGCGCTTCATTCCTTCCAGATGCGCGCATAGACGTCGAGCCTGTCGCTGCCAAGGTGGCGGCTGTCGGCAAGCCGCCACCGCCCGTGCGCAGCGGACAGGTCGGTCAGCCCGATATCGCCGAGCGCCGCAAGGCCTCCGCCGATCAGGATCGGCGCGCGATAGAGCAGCAGCCGGTCGACGCAGTCGGCGGCGACAAAAGCCGCCGCCGCGCCTGCCCCGCCCTCGACCAGCAGCGAATCAACGTCCGTAATGGCCTGCGGCGACGCAACCGCCGTCCAGCCCGCGGGCGCAGTCCCGTGCGTGAGCAGCAGTTTTCGGGGGCTTCGCGCCTCCAGCCCCGGCAGGCGGACGTCGAGGCGCGGCGCATCGCTCTCCAGCGTGCCGCGCCCGACGAGGATCGCCTGATGCAGCGCGCGTTCCAGATGCGCGTGCGCGCGCGCGCGCGGTCCCGTGATCCAGCGGCTCGACCCGTCCGCGAGCGCGATGCGGCCATCGAGCGACGTCGCGAGCTTCAGCGTCGTGAACGGCCGTCCGCGCGTCTGGCGCGACCACCAGGGCGCCATCGCCGCGCGCGCCTGTGCCGCCAGCAGATTCTCGGTCACATCGATGCCCGCCGCGCGCAGCCTGGCGACGCCTTGCCCGTCGGTGCGCGGATCGGGATCGCGCGCCGCCACGACGACGCGCGCGACACCTGCCGCGATCAGCGCGTCGGTGCAGCAGGGACCGCGCGCGCTGTCATGCGCGCAAGGCTCCAGACTGACATAGGCGGTGGCGCCGCGCGCCGCCTCGCCCGCCGCCGCCAGCGCCATCGCCTCGGCGTGCGGGCGTCCGCCGGGCTGCGTCCAGCCGCGCCCCACGACGCAGCCGTGCCGGACGATCAGGCAGCCGACGTTGGGATTGGGCCAGGCGGCGGGACGCCCGCG
>PHEM01000455.1 GCA_002842935.1 Alphaproteobacteria bacterium HGW-Alphaproteobacteria-13
CCGGCGCAAACCCGGCTGCCCGCAGCCCCGCCTCGACGCGCGCCCGATCCCATCCCCGCATCGGATAGCCCTCAGGCCGCGCCAGCCGCCGCCCCGCCGCCGCATAGGCGGCCCACACCAGCCCGACGCAGTCCAGCCCCGTCACCGGATCACAACCTTGCGGCCGGAACCGGACCCCGATCATCGCCCGCGCCGCCGCCAGCGTGCGCGCGCCTATATCCTCAGCCACCGGGATAGCGCGTCAGCAGGTCATTGCCCGGCAAATGCGCCTCGCCCCGGAAGTTGACGGCGTTGCCGAACCGGTCGCGACAGGTCGCAAGCTGCTTGTCGCACCCTTCGATCAGCCGCACGCGCACAGGTCCATCGACAGGCAGCAGCGGCGCCTCGGCCAGATGCAGCACCGCCCCGGCTTCGCCGATCACGGGGCTGGCCAGCCCGCAGTTGCGCCCTTCCATCCACATCAGCTCGCCGAACGCCATCGTCCCCGCCACCGGCGCGGCGTCCAGCGTCACCTCGCGCCCCTCGACCGCCACGACGCGCCGCCTATGCGTGCGCGGCGACAGATCGACGCGGCACGCACGGTCACCCAGCATCGCGCGGCACGATGGCGACGTCGCCGGACACACCGGCCCGTCCAGCCTGTGCGCCACGCCTTGCAATTCCGCCGCGAACGCCGCTCCGCGCCGCTCGATCGCGCCCAGCGCGCCGCGCGCGACGGTCACGGGCGCGGCATCGGGCTGGGTCCAGTCCGTCACCAACAGCGCCAGTTCCGCTCCGTCCCAGCGCCCCGCATCGAGATCGTCGGCCGCGATGGCCGCGCTCGACACCGCGCCCGCTAGGTCCATCGTCTCGCTTTCCAGCCTGTCGCTCGTCTCCAGCGCCGAAGGCTTCATCCCCGGCGCGGCGCGATAGCGCAGCCCCCCGACCGTCAGGTCGCGGTCGTGCGACGTCAGCCCGATCGTCACCCCGTCGCGCCGCGACAGCCGCCAGCACCACGCCAGCGTCACCAGTTCCTCGCGCAGCCACGCGGGCGCCGCTTCCGCCATCACCATGGCGCCCGCACCTCGACCAGCGGCACGCTCGCCAGCTCGCCCGCCAGAAAGGTCGCGCGGCTCGCCTCCAGCCTGTCCTCGGCAAAGCGCACCGGCACGTCGAACAAATAGCCTGCGCGCACCGCCGCCCCCACTGCGGGCGCGACGTCCAGCAGCACCTCGCCGTCGTCCGTCAGTGAAAAAGCCGTCGTCTCGGTCCCATTCACCGACACCCGCACGCTGCCCGCGACAGGCAGGCGGATCGTCCGCTCCTGCACCGCCGCGCCTGCGCCATAGCGCTTGACCAGTGCGAACCGCCGCTTGCTGCCGTCGCCGGTCCCCAGCCACTGGTCCGCCATGCCCGGCGCTCCGCCATCCGCCGCCGAGCTATGGTCGAATGGATCGCGAAAGCGAAAGCCCCGCGCCGCCCCGCGCCGGGCGCGGAAAAAGGCGGCCAGCGTCCGCACATCGCCTTCCGACCGCACCCCCGGCCCGGCGTCGTACCGCATCCGCGCCTCCGCCCATTCGCTCGCGCGCTGCTCATGTCCCGATGGCGAGGCGACGATCTGCGTCGAAAACTCCGTCACCACCATCGCCTCGCGCCCGATCGACAGCGGGAAATCCACGGCATCGAAAGCCTGCACCTCATCCTCCCCTTCCCGTTCGTCATATGTCGTGAAGCCGTCGCGCGCGATTTGCGGCATCGCCCAGACAAAGGTCCGCGCCACGCCCGCGCGGCGCGCCGCGTCGGCCGCATCAGCAATCGCCGCCCACTGCTCCCGGTCCTCAGGCTCCAGCACGAAGCCCGAAAAATAATGCTGTTCGCCCATCGGATAACCGAGTCGCGCCGCCATCGCCGCCCGCGCCTGTGCCGTCTCGGCCCCGCGCCCGCCCGTCACCCAGTCATAATCCTCCAACTGAAGCACATCGAAGGCAGGCGCCGCCCACGCCAGCGGCACATTGGCGCGCCGCACCTCGGGCTGGGCAGCGTCGAGCACGCTCGGCAGGAAGACCAGCAAATGGCTGACCAGTCCCGCCGCCCCGGCCTCGTCGCGCGCCGCCGCGACCAGCGCCGCCGTCGATGCCGCCAGCATCGCCCCCAGCGCATCGAGCATCGCCGTCTGCGCGGCGTTCAGCGGCCCGCGCACATCGCCGATGGCGACGCTCGCCCCGCCCAGCGCCGCCGTCGCCGACCTGGAACTTCACCGCCGGCTCCGCGTCCAGCCCGATGGCGACAAAGGCCCGCGCGACTTGCTTCAGCCAGTCCATCGCCCCCGCATGCGCGGGCGACAGCAGCGTCGAGGGCGGCTCCCACCCCGTCAGCGCCGGATCGCCCGCCGCGTCGCGCTGCTTCCACGCATCGGGGCAATAAGCGTCGAACAGTTCATAGGACAGCGACCAGATCAGCCCCAGCCCCGCGCCCGCGCATTCCGCCGCCAGCGCCCTGTGCCACGCCGCGCAGGGCGCGTTGAGTACGTCGCCCGCCGCGCTGGCTTGAAAGCCGCTGCCCGCCGCCGCGAGCCGCATATAATGGCTCATCCCGACATAATGGACGACATCGCCGCGATAGCCGAGCTGGACGATCTGCCGCACCAGCCGCGCGGGCGTCAGATGATAGCTGTCGTCATAGCCGCCCGTCATCCCCAGCCCATGTTCGGGCATCACCACGTCGCCGATCGCCAGCACCGATCCGCTTCCCCAGCAGGCGATGCCGCTCATTTCGGCCCAGCCCTCGGCGGGCGCCGCCAGCACGGCTTCGCTCTTGTCATAGGTCGGCGGGACCAGCGACACGAACATCCGGTCGACATCGCCCGCCCACACCGAATCGCTCTCGCCGGGCAGCGCGAAGCCGCCTTCCAGCGCGTCGAAATCCAACGTGACCACGGCATCCTCGCCGCTGCCCACGGCATAATTCCACAGCCGGACATGCCAGATGCGCGAAACCCCGCCCGCGTCGCGCCCCTCGATCACCAGCGTCGGCCCGTGCAGCGCGTCGAGCGGCTTGACGCCCTGCGAGCGCCAACGAAAGCGCAGCACCGTGCGCCGGAAATCGCGCTTCGTCTCATAGGCGAGCAGCGGATGATCCCAGCGATCCTCCGCCTCCCAGATCAGCCCGGCAAGATCATGCCTGTTATAAAAGACCGTTTCCACCCGCAGCGCGTCGGGGGCGCCCGTGTCCCTTGGCGTCACCACGCTCGCCATCATCGGCCGCGCGAAATCGACGGTCCAGTATCGCGCGTCAAAGCGCTTGATCCAGCCAGTGCGATGATGCGGCTCGCGCGCCGCGACCAGTGCCCAGCCCATTATCGGCGCTCCCGCGCATGATGATTTGCGCCCACCTCACCCGTCCGTTCGTGTCGAGCGAAGTCGAGACACCCATCGGGGTGGCGCTGTTCCGAT
>PHEM01000045.1 GCA_002842935.1 Alphaproteobacteria bacterium HGW-Alphaproteobacteria-13
CAGCCTAGCAAGGGATAAGTTAAACAAACTCGCGGACGGTGGCAAAAGGGGTATGATGACAATATCCAGCCTTATGCTGTGTCTCAGCTTCACTAGAGCGGTCTTCTCATATTGTCTGCACAAAAGAGGCCCTATGCCCGAGAGCAAAGTACACGAGCTTGTCAGCCTGTCGTTTAACGATGACGTTCGAGAAAATTCTGTCAGCCTGGCCAACGAGCATCCGGCCGACATTGCCGCTGCATTGCAACAAACCGAGCCGGCGCATGCGTGGTCGATCCTGAGGGAAGCAGCCAAACCGTGGCAGGCTGACATATTCGGCTATCTCGCCCTCGATTTTCAGGCGCAGCTCGCCACGATCATGCCGCGCGCTGATCTGGCGACCATCTTCATGGAGATGAACGCTGACGACCGCGCCGACCTCTACAAGAAGCTGACGGACGAGCAGCGCGAGGCGCTGATGCCCGCTCTTGCGCAGGCCGAACGCGAAGACATCAGGCAACTGGCCGCCTATGAGGAAGGCACGGCCGGCGCGCTGATGACGTCGGACTACGCGTCCCTGTCGCCACAGCTCAATGCGAAGCAGGCGATTGAAATGCTGCGTCATGAAGCGCCCAACAAGGAAACCATCTACCGCGCTTATGTCGTCGACGGCGAGCGCCATCTGCTCGGCTCGGTCAGGCTCCAGGATCTCATTACCGCACATGGCGACGTCAAGGTCGCCGATCTGATGGAGCGCAACACCCATGCGATTCCAGTCAATGCCGACGTCGAGGACGCCGCCCGCAAAATCGCCCGCTACGACGTGATTGCGCTGCCGGTGATCGACGCGCAAGAGCGGCTGGTCGGCATTATCACCCATGACGATGCACTGGACGTGATGGAAGCGGAGGCGACCGAGGATTTCCAGCGGTTGGGAACCGTCACCAAACTGGATTCGAGCGTTGCGACCGCAACCGTACCAATGCTCTACCGGGCGCGCATAGCCTGGCTGATGCTGCTCGTCTTCGGCAACATCTTTTCAGGGGCAGGCATAGCCCATTTCGAAGACACGATCGCCGCCCATCTGGCATTGATGTTTTTCCTCCCGATTTTGATCGCGTCGGGCGGCAATGCTGGCTCGCAATCCGCAACCTTGATGGTGCGGGCGCTGGCGACCGGCGATATTCGCATTTCCGACTGGGGCCGTGTTCTGGGCCGCGAACTGGTGGTAGCGATACTGCTGGGGCTGAGCATGGCGGCGGCCATCGCCGTTATTGGCGTCTTTCGTGGCGGCCCCGACATTGCAATCGTGATTGCGCTGTCGATGGTGGTGATCGTCATCGCTGGCAGCATGATCGGCATGCTGCTGCCGTTTATCCTCAGTCGCTTCAATATGGATCCGGCCACTGCCAGCACGCCACTGGTGACCTCGATCGCGGACGCCACCGGCGTTCTGGTCTATTTTTCGATCGCAAAAGCAATTCTTTCGCTGCCTTAAGCAGAAATTCGGGGCCGCTGGTCGCGAGAAGGTGCTTTCCGCGCGCGCACCATCTATGGTGCGAGCCGGTGCATAATTGCGGATCAGCTTATTCGTCAACACCAATAAGGAGACTTCATGCTTTATGTAGACATTCCCACGCGAAGCGAATTCGCAACTTTGTCCAAGGCGCGCGCGGATACCTGCGTTTCGATCTACGTCAGGACCACGCCGGTCACGCAGGAGGTGGCAGCATCCCGAATCGAGTTCGGCAATCTCATGCGCGAGGTCCAGTCGCAGCTTCAGGACGTGGGCTTCGACAAACGGCGTCTCGCGGCCCTCATGGACAGCTTGAGCGACCTGCTCGACGACGATGAGTTCTGGCGCTTTCAGGCAAACAGTCTAGCCGTGTTCGCGACGGCGGACTCGATCCGCGCCTATCGGCTGGCCAATGATCTGACCTCGATGGTGCAGGTTTCCGACCGTTTCCATTTGAAGCCGCTTTTGCGCGCCGTCACCTTCCCACATTCCGCTTTCATCCTCGCACTTTCGGAAAACGCCGTCCGCTTTGTCGAGATGCATGCCGATCTTGCGCCGGAGGTGGTGAAGGTGCCCGATATGCCCAAGGATGCTGCGTCCTCGGCAGGCAAGTCGACCTTGAACGACCGCACCTTCAGCGGTCGCATTCATGGATCCGAAGGACAGAACGTCCGCCTTCAGCAATATGTCCGCAAGGTTGACGCCGCACTTCGCCAAGTATTGTCTGGTCGCGAGTCCCCGCTGGTTCTTGCCGCCACCGGCAGGCTGGCGTCGCTCTTCGCCCAGACCTGCTCCTATCCGCATCTTTTGAAGGATACGATCGCCGACAGCCCTGACCAGTTCAGTGAGGCGCAGCTTGCCAATAAGGCCCGACCCATCCTCGATAAGGCTTATGCATCCGAAATTGCCGACATCCATGCGCTTTTCGACAAGCGTGCCGGGGACAACCGCGCGACGACCGACATGGCGGACGCCGCGCGGGCGGCAACCTTTGGTGGCATCGACACGCTGCTCATCGATATCGACACCACCGTTCCCGGCTTTGTCGATGATGAAAGCGGCGCGGTCACCTTCGTCGAGAAAGATGACGCAAAGGCCTATGGTGTTGTCGATGAGATCGCGGCACGTGCGCTGGCGAGCGGCGCCCGTGTCATGGGTGTGCGGCGCGAGGATATTCCAGGAAAGGGTGAGCTCGCCGCGGTTCTACGCTATCCAGTCTAGTAACCACGGGAGGAGCCCATACCGCTTGGCTCCTCCCCTCATGTCAGGAGATCCGGCGTGACGATCAAAACAATCATTGCAGCGATCGCCCTCGAAAATGGTGAGCAGCAGGTAGCGCGCCGCGCGATCCGGCTTGCAGTCGACCACGGGGCCAAGCTCGTGCTGGCTCATGCGATCGAGAGCCTTCCGGAATCTGATCCCGATCTTCCGGCCCCGGCCAACGAGGAAGCAATCGCTAACGTGCTGGAGGCAGAGGCTATCGCATCACTCAAGCAGATGGCCGAGAGTGCGACGGTTCAGACAGAAATCGAGGTCGAATGCGGCAAAGCCGACCAGTTTATCGAGCGTCTGATCCGCGACCACGCTGCTGATCTACTTGTCATCGGACCAGGAAAGCCTCAAAATCTGCGCGAAAGAATATTCGGCTCGACCGCCGACCGGGTCGTCCGCGCCGGGATATGTCCGATCGTGGTCGTCAAGCGCGCGGCCGACGAGCCATACCACCGTGTGATTGCGGCCATTGATTTTTCCCCAATGTCGTTTGCGGCAGCACAGAGCGCTGCGGAAATAGCCCCCTCGGCGAAACTTGAGTTGATACACTTCCTCGAGATCCCGCTTACGTTCGAGCAGGCCATACTGAAAGTGGGAACCTCTCAGGCCGAGCTCGACCAATATCGTCAAGCCAAAGCAAAGACTGCCTACGTAGAATTGCGCTCTATCCGTGCAGATCTCGCTCTGACAGGAAGAATCCGGGTCGTTCGCGGCGATCCCGCCACGGCGCTGGTGCGGCTGGCGAGGAGCGGAAGAACAGACCTCATCGCGCTCGGCATTCACGGAAAGAGCGCGGTATCCAAGTTGATTTTGGGCAGTGCCGCGCGCCGCGTGCTCGCGGCTTCATCGTGTGATGTGCTTCTGTCAGGTGGCGCAATTTCGAGGGATTACTCGGCATGAAGGGCGGGCGCAAGCTAATGCGGTGCGATACAATGTGACGGGCTTCGCGCCGAGGCGGGGCCCGAAGAGTGAAAGGAGGGATGGGAGAATCGTGACGGGCTGATAGCCGGAGAGAGAGGCTCACCGGCGTCCGTCATGGAGTAACTGATATGGCCACTGCCGTTCAGAAGATCACGCTGTCGTCCTCGCGCGACATTCCCTTCAACAAGCTGGTTCTCAGCCAATCCAACGTCCGGCGCGTCAAAGCCGGGATCTCGGTCGAGGAACTGGCCGAGTCCATCGCCCGTCGCGGCCTGATCCAGTCCCTGCATGTCCGCCCGGTGGTGGATACCGAGGGCAAGGAAACCGGCATGTTCGAGGTGCCCGCCGGCGGTCGCCGGTTCCGCGCGCTGGAACTGCTGGTCAAGCAGAAACGCCTCGCCAAAATCGCGCCGGTCCCCTGCGTGCTGTCTGAGGCCAGCGCCGATGTGCTGATCGACGAGGTGTCGCTCGCCGAGAATATCGAGCGCGCACCGCTGCATCCGCTCGACCAGTTCCGCGCCTTCCAGGCCATGCGGGAAAAGGGCATGACCGAGGAAGCCATTGCTGCCGCCTTCTTCGTGGATGCCAAGGTGGTGAAGCAGCGCCTGCGGCTGGTTTCTGTCTCACCGGCATTGCTCGATGTCTATGCCGAGGACGGCATGACGCTGGAACAACTTATGGCCTTCAGCGTCAGTTCTGACCATGCCCGTCAGGAGCAGGTCTGGGAAGCGATCAGGGATGGCTGGCAGAAGGAACCCTACCACATCCGACGCCTGCTGACCGAAACCACGGTCCGCGCCGCCGACAAACGGGCGGTGTTCGTTGGTATCGATGCCTATGAAGAGGCTGGCGGCTGCGTGCTGCGTGATCTCTTCCAACAGGACGATGGTGGCTGGCTGCAAGATCCGGTGCTGCTCGACCGGTTGGTGGGCGAAAAGCTGAAGACCGAGGCCGAAGCCATCGCCGCCGAGGGCTGGAAATGGATCGAGGTCGCCATCACCTTTCCCTATGGTCACGACCATGGCCTTCGCCAGATTGTCGGCACGACGGTCGATCTGACCGAAGATGAACGCGCCACCCGCGAGGCATTGCGCGACGAATATGAGCGGCTTGAAGCGGAATATGGCGAGGCCGACGAACTGCCGGACGAGATCGACGCCCGTCTCGGTGAGATCGAACAGGCGCTGGAAACCTTCGAGCGCCGTCCGATGACCTTCGAGCCGGACCAGATCAGCATGGCGGGTGTCTTCATCAGCATCGACGCCGATGGCGCATTGCTGATCGAGCGCGGCTATGTTCACGCCGAGGATGAAACGCCTGCGGAACCGGAAGCTGAAATCGTTGACCCGGAAACCGGCGAGGTGATCCAGCGGGCAGAACCGGAGGTAAGCCGCATGGGTGCAGTTATCACGCTGGGCGGCCAGGCGGTCGAAACTGAGGAGGAAGACGAGGCCGACACCATCAAGCCGCTGCCCGATCGCCTGGTCAGCGAGCTGACCGCGCATCGGACGCTGGCGCTGCGGGATGCGGTGGCAGTAAACCCGCATGTCGCTATGACGGCACTGCTGCACAGGCTGGTCATGGATTGCTTCATGCCGCATTCCAGCAAGGGATGCCTCGAAGCCGAGGTCCGGGAGGTTCATCTGCCCGCTCAGGCCGAGGATCTGCGCGATAGCGCTTCGGCCAAGGCCATCGCTGACCGCCACGAACGCTGGGGCGATCATGTCCCGGCAGACGATGCCGCCCTCTGGGATTGGCTGACCGATCTGGACGACGGTTCGCGCATGGATCTGCTCGCCCATTGCGTTAGCTTCGGTGTCAACGCGCTCTATGAAAAGCCCAACCCTTACAGCGGCGCGGGCGTTAGTCAGCACGGGCTGGACATCCGCCTGTCGCAGGCTGACCGGCTCGCCCGTTCGACCGACCTTGACATGGTAGCCGTAGGTTGGCGGCCGACGGTTGGCAATTATCTCGGTCGCGTGACCAAGCCGCGTATCCTTGAAGCCGTGCGCGAAGGGGCCGGTGATCGGGCCGCCGAACTGATCGGACACCTCAAGAAGGGCGACATGGCCAAGGAAGCCGAACGCCTGCTGGCCGAATCCGGCTGGCTGCCCGAGCCGCTGCGCATGGTGGATGACGGTATCGAAGTCGATCCGGCATCGGGCGCTGCGGCGGAAGCCGACGATCTGCCCGATTTCCTCTCCGGCGATGGCGAGGACGACCCGGCTGACGACGAGGAAGAACAGCATATGGTCGCTGCTGAATAGCACTCATGCGGGGCGGCTTCGGTCGCCCCGTTCCAACCGCTCCGTTTCCGTAACTCGCCCGGTCCTCTTGATCGGGCTTTTTCTTTGAGAGTCACCATGCCGATCAGTATCGACATCGATCAGATTTTTCGGGAGGACCGTGAACATCCCCCGTCGGATCGCACCTTACCGTGGATCGAAACCTGCGATGGCATCACTGTTGTCGTGGAACCTAAGCCCCATTGGGCCGACGACATGCGGGTGTTCCGGCTCGATGCCCGTGAGTATTGCCGCTACGCCGAGTGGACCGTTCACGGCGCTCGTGCCCGTTTCTTCGGTCATATCAAAACGTCGGGCGATGATCTGATGATGAAGGCGCGCGCGATGATCGCCCGAGAAATTGCCGATGGGCTTTGGAGCTGAAGACATGATCGCAGGGTGTCGGGCCGTGAGGATGGGAGGTCTGCACCGGACGGGTCCATTCCGGCTTCACCATACAATCCGCCATCCCCATCAGGACAAGCGGCAGCCATCTCTGGCCTGAAGGGAACACGATCCTGATGCCAGCATGGCGGCAAGGCTGGCGCGGCAGAGCATCTGCGACGGGTATCCGGAATCCTGACAGATGCGAAAAACCACCCCGCTTCCATTCGCAAACCTTGGTCCGATCCGTCTCTTTGACATTCAACCCGTGAAGGGTCGGCTTACGCGCGCGTGCCGCCCTCGGGGATTCGGAAAAAGTCCGAACGCCCGAGGGTGATTGCAGATCCGGTCAGACACTTCGGGCGCCTGTCGCGCGGGGGATGGTCCCCCGCCTCCAAAGACAGGAGCCGGAACCCATGTCCTATGCAGATGCCACCGCCTTCGCCGCCAGCCTCGCCACCACGCTGATGGTTTCGATCGTTGTGTTCCAGGCCGGAGACGGCACCCACGCCGCTTGCCCCGCCGCAGAGTTCGACGGCGAAGATGACATGGTGAAGCTGGAACTGGATCCGTGGGAGTAAGGCGCAAAGCGCCCGATCCCCGACGGCCCGAGCGCGGCAGCCCGCGCTTCGGGCCTTCAGCCTTGCGATGATCCCCATCGCCGGCAGCGGAACCGGGACAATCCCGGTCAGAGAGGAAGAGTGCGGGCCGTTCGGCCGTGACGGGTTGAGGGTCGGAGAGAGAGGCTCACCGGCGCCCGTCATGGAGTGATCCCGATGACCTTTGCCCGTTCCGAAACCTTCCGTCCCATCGGTCAGATTCTGGCCGCCGATGTTCTGCCCGCGCTTTATCGGTCGCAAAAGCTGCCGTTTCGCATCTCGTGCCTCGGCGTGGCCAGCTATGACGCCAGTGACGTGGTGAACAGCTTTGACCGCATGATCCCGCTTGGCGAATACTCGTCACCGGAAGATGCCATCCAGGCCGCAGCCTTGCGCGTGGCGCGCGACGATATTTGCATGGGGCCGACCAGCTTCCCGTATTTTCAGCCGCGCATCATGCTCATTCAGGACCGAGATCAGTGCCTGGTCCTCGCCGGTGAAATCCGCGCCGGCATTATCCTCTGGCAACAGCCGGGCGCATCCGATGCCGAGGCACGCAGGATCGTAACCGAGGCCAGCCGCCTACGCGGGATGGCGTTCCGGGCCTTGGACCCCGGTGATGCGATACGGCTGCGTTACCGCGCCGCTGCGCTGGATGCCCGGTTGGTCGATGCCTTCTGGCGCGAAACCTCGGCCGATCTGCTCCGCGTGCCGCAGGCCGCCTGAGCTTCACCCATTCTATCCCATTCGGCTCGGCCATACGCCGGGCCATGTCATGTCCGGAGACCGTCATGGCCGATTATTACACGCACTTTTCCTGCCTGCTCGATGTGGGCACCCCCGAAAACGCCGCCCGCGCGCTCGATCTCTACAACGCTCTGGCGGATGACAATGCCGCTGAGGATCCGCCTTCGGACAGCTTCCTGCTCTCCATCCAGCCAGAGCATGGCGGTACGCAACTCTGGATGCGCGATGACGTCACCGGCGATCCCGAGCATGTCGTCCAGTTTGTCAAACGCTGCGCTGCCGAATTTGGCCTGAGTGGATTGTGGGGTTTCCAGTACGCAAACAGCTGCTCGAAACCGCGCATCGACGGATTTGGTGGGGGGGCGCATGTCCTCGATCTTGCCACCGGCGACACTGTGGACTGGATCTATACCGACGGCTGGCTTTCCACCGTGCTGGAGGGAGGCGATCCTTATGCCTGAGATCATCGAAACCACCGTCTATCGCCTCGACGAATTGTCCGAAGCGGCGAAGGACAAGGCCCGCGCCTGGTATCGCGAAGGCGGCTTCGAATATGACTGGTACGATGCCGTCTATGAGGATTTCCAGCGCATTGCGGAAATCCTTGGGCTAAACCTCAAGACCCGTACCGTCCAGTTGGTGGGCGGCGGCACACGGCAGGAACCCTGCATATGGTTCCGGGGCTTCTGGTCACAAGGTGACGGTGCCTGCTTTGAATCCAGGTATTCCTACCAGAAACTTGGGCCGCGCAGGATCAGGGAATACGCCCCGCAGGACACCGAACTGCACCGCATCGCCGATGCCCTTCAGGCGATCCAGCGCCGTAACTTCTATCAGCTTCGCGCCGATGCCAGCCATCGCGGCCATTATTATCACGAATACTGCATGTCGATCACGGTCGAGCGCGACAGCCCGACCTGGCAGGACATGACCGCTGATGCCGAGGAGGCGGTCATCGAGGCGCTGCGCGATCTGGCTCGCTGGCTCTACCGCCAGCTTGAGCGCGAGTATGATTATCTGTCCTCGGACGAGGCTGTCGATGAAACCATTGCCGCCAATGAATACACCTTCACTGCAGCTGGTCGCCGCTTCGGATGATTCCGAGAAGACACTGACAAGCGCCCCACCGTCCGGTCGGGGCGCTTTTTTTATGCTGCGATTTGAGAGTCAGAGGCGGGCCGGAAGGGGTTGAGTCCGGGCGGTCGAGAGAGAGCGCTGTTCGGACCTGCCCTTTCCGCTCTCCTGAGGTTCCCGACATGAACATGGTGTTCCCCGCGACAGATCCGGTCACGCCAATGGCGGCTGCGCCCGCCATTCTGGATGCGGCCAATCTTTTGCTCCCCCATCTCGAACGCGGTCAGCGCGTCGATGCCGTGACATTGCGCGGTGCTATGGAAACGGCCTTCGGCGCGTCCGATGCCACAGGCGCCTGGGACTGGAAGCTGGCCTATGAGGCCTGCGAAGTCGCTACCGTTCTCTTCCTGCGCAAGTACGGAAAGGCGCTTTTCCGTAAAGCCGTGTCTCCGGCTTCACGGATTTCCGTGCTGGCAAAGATCGCGGGGCTGTTGCCCACGCAGACCCGGCGTTCCGAGGAAAGCCAGAACTTCCAGCAATTCTCGACGCCGATCCCGCTCGGCCTTGCCGCTCTGACGGCTGCCGCGATTACGCCCGATGACAGGGTGCTGGAACCATCGGCGGGCACCGGCCTTCTGGCGATCCTGGCGCAGACCATCGGCGGCTCGCTGATCCTCAATGAACTCGCCGAGACCCGCGCCGATCTTCTGTCCTCGCTCTTTCCGGCCTTTGCCGTCACTCGGTTCGACGCCGCCCAGATCGATGATCAACTGGCTCCGGATGCTGTTCCGTCGGTGGTGCTGATGAACCCACCATTCTCGGTCATGGCCAATGTCAGCGGGCGTGTCGCTGATGCGGCCTATCGCCATGTTGCCGCGGCACTGGCCCGTCTTGCTCCCGGCGGTCGGTTGGTGACGATCACCGGCGCAGGCTTTGGCCCCGAGTCTCTCTCATGGCGCGACGCCTTCATCCGCTTGCAGGCGCGTGGCCGCGTGGTGTTCAGCGCTGCCGTCGACGGCGCGGTCTATGCAAAGCATGGCACCACGATCGACACGCGGCTGACCGTGATCGACAAACTGCCCGCCGACGATCCGACCAGTTTCCCAGCCTCTCTAGGGATCGCGCCGGATGTTGCTACGCTGATTGCATGGATCGAGGCGCATGTCCCGCAGCGTTCGCCGGTATCATTGCCGAAGGTGGCCGCTTCCATTTCGGCCACCGCGCCGAAGACCGTGCGAAGCTATCTGGCCCGCGCGACAGTTGCGCGGCCGGCCGCTGCTCCCGCCAACGATCCCGAGGGCATGGAACTCGCCTATGAGGCCGTGGACTGGACGCCACCGGAAGGCGCTCGCCTGTCGGATGCCATCTACGAGGAATATGCGCTGCAATCGCTACGCATTGCTGGCGCACAGCCTCATCCGACCAAGCTGGTGCAATCCGCCGCCATGGCCTCGGTCGCACCGCCCAAGCCGTCCTACCGCCCCATGCTGCCCGTTGACATCTGCGCGCGTCTGTCGGACGCCCAGCTTGAAACGGTGATCTATGCCGGTGAAGCCCATGCCGATCATCTCGCGGGTGCCTGGACCGTGGACGAGCATTTTGACAATGTGAGCGCCGCGCCCGAGAATGCTGCCGGATCGACCCGTTTTCGCCGGGGCTTCATGCTCGGTGACGGAACCGGCGCTGGCAAGGGCCGCCAGTCCGCGGCGATCATTCTCGACAACTGGCTGCGCGGTCGTCGCAAAGCGATCTGGATCTCCAAATCCGACAAGCTGATCGAAGACGCGCAGCGCGACTGGTCGGCGCTTGGCATGGAACGGCTGCTGGTCACGCCTCTGTCACGCTTCCCTCAAGGCAAGCCGATCACCCTGTCGGAAGGCGTCCTATTTACAACCTATGCCACGCTACGCTCCGACGACCGGGGCGAGAAGGTTTCCCGCGTCAAGCAGATCGTCGAATGGTTGGGATCCGATTTCGATGGAGCCATTATATTCGACGAGAGCCATTCCATGCAGAATGCCGGTGGCGGAAAAGGTGAACGCGGTGATGTCGCCGCTTCCCAGCAGGGACGTGCGGGCCTGCGGCTCCAGCATGCGCTGCCCGATGCCCGCGTGGTTTATGTCTCGGCAACCGGGGCCACCACAGTTCACAACCTTGCTTATGCACAGCGCCTCGGTCTCTGGGGCGGTGAGGATTTTCCGTTTCAGACCCGTGCCGAGTTCGTCGAGGCGATCGAAGCCGGCGGCGTTGCGGCCATGGAAGTGCTGGCCCGTGACCTGCGATCTCTCGGCCTCTATACCGCCCGCTCGCTCTCTTATGATGGCGTCGAATATGAACTGATCGAGCATCAGCTTACGGACGAACAGCGGCACATCTACGATTCATATGCTGCCGCCTTCGCCGTGATTCACGGGAACCTGAACGCGGCCATGGAAGCCGCCAACATCACGGGCAGCGAGGGAACGCTGAACCGGCAGGCCAAATCCGCCGCCCGTTCGGCCTTTGAAAGCACCAAGCAGCGCTTCTTCGGGCATCTGCTGACCTCCATGAAAACCCCGACCCTGATCCGGTCCATCGATGCCGATCTGGAAGCGGGCCATGCGGCCGTCATCCAGATTGTCTCGACCGGCGAAGCGCTGATGGAGCGCCGGCTGTCCGAGATCCCGACCGAGGAATGGAACGACATTTCTGTCGATGTCACGCCCAGGGAGTATGTTGGCTCTTATTTGCAGCATTCCTTCCCGGTGCAGCTCTATGAGCCGTTTACCGATGGCGAGGGCAACCTGTCGTCACGCCCCGTCTTCCGTGATGGTCAGCCGGTGGAATGCCGCGAAGCCGTGGCGCGGCGCGACGAGATGCTGGAGCAGCTCGGTTCGCTTCCGCCTGTTCCCGGTGCGCTCGACCAGATCGTCCAGCGCTTCGGCACGGATATGGTGGCGGAGGTCACGGGCCGTTCGCGCCGGATCGTGCGCAAGGGCGATGGGGCATTGGCACGTCTTGCGGTCGAGAACCGTGCGCCTTCTGCCAACCTCGCCGAGACGTCGGCCTTCATGGATGACCAGAAGCGCATACTGGTTTTCTCTGATGCCGGTGGCACGGGGCGCAGCTATCACGCCGAACTCTCGGCGAGAAACCAGCGCCTGCGCGTGCATTATCTGCTGGAACCGGGCTGGAAGGCCGATGCCGCCATTCAGGGGCTGGGCCGCACCAACCGAACCAATCAGGCGCAGCCGCCGCTGTTCCGGCCCATCGCCACGGATGTCAAAGCCGAGAAACGCTTCCTCTCGACCATCGCCCGCCGCCTCGACACGCTGGGCGCGATCACCCGCGGCCAGCGCCAGACCGGCGGTCAGGGGCTGTTCCGTCCCGAGGATAATCTCGAATCCGCCTATGCCCGCGACGCGCTGCGCCAGCTCTATCTGCTGATCGTGCGCGGCAAGGTCGAGGGATGCTCGCTCGAACGGTTTGAGTCCGCTACCGGCCTGA
Organism: Alphaproteobacteria bacterium HGW-Alphaproteobacteria-13; assembly: GCA_002842935.1. GTDB lineage: Bacteria > Pseudomonadota > Alphaproteobacteria > Sphingomonadales > Sphingomonadaceae > Sphingopyxis. The sequence continues at coordinate 12,264 of PHEM01000045.1, forward strand.
AGCTGATGGACAGCAATGGTGTGAAGGACGAACTGCCGCCGATCACCACCTTCCTCAACCGCCTACTGGCGCTGACCATCGAGTTGCAGGGCATCCTGTTCTCGGCCTTCGAGCAGCTTCTGCAGGCGCGGATCGACGGGGCGATTGCATCCGGCACCTATGACATGGGGCTGGAAACGCTGAAGGCCGAAAGCTTCATCGTCACAGACCGGCAGGTGATCCACATCCATCCGGGCACAGGGGCGGAAACCCGGCTCCTGACGCTCACCGAGCGCAAGCGCAATCAGCCGGTCACGCTCGATGCCGCCTTGGCGGAACTGGATGATCCGCGTGCCAAACTGCTCATCAACGAGCGCTCCGGTCGTGCCGCCGTGCAGATCCCGACCACCAGCGTCATGCTGGATGACGGTGAGATCGAACGGCGTGTGCGGCTGATCCGGCCCATGGAGGCGATGAACATTCCGGTGCGGGCGATGGGCGAGACCCATTGGCTTGAGGCCGACCGTGCCGCCTTCACCGCGGCCTGGAAGGCGGAACTGGCCGAGGTGCCGGAATTCACTGACAGTATCCTGCATATGGTGACGGGGTTGCTTCTGCCGATCTGGAAACGCCTGCCGCAGGAATCCTCCCGCGTCTATCGCCTCCAGACCGACGAGGGCGAACGCATCATCGGTCGCCGGGTCTCGCCGGCTTGGGCTGCCAATGCCTCGACCAGTGGCGTCACCAGAAGCCTGACGCCGGATGCCGCCTATGCCGCGCTGATCGAAGGTCGCACGATCCTTGATCTCGCCGAGGGGCTGCAATTGCGCCGCGTCCGGGTCATGGGCGCTAACCGGATCGAACTGACCGGCTTTACTGACGCGATGCGCGACCGGCTGCGGGCCTATGGACTCTTCAGCGAGATCATCTCGTGGAAACTGCGCTTCTTCGTGCCTGTCGATGCGACGGGACCGGCGATCACAGGCAAACTGCTTGACCGCTTCCCAGCCCTGCGCATCGGTGAGCGGGAGGCCGCATAATGGCGCGTCTCAACGCTTCCGAACTGGCGCAGCGTCTCGGCCGGCAGGCCGAGGCGGTGTGCCGCCACTATCTGTCGAATGGGCGCAAACAGGGTAATTACTGGCAGGTTGGCGATGTCCGAAACACCGCTGGCCGCTCGATGTTCGTCCGGCTGCACGACAGCGTGAAAGGCATTGCCGGTAAATGGCAGGACTCGGCCACGGGGGAATATGGCGATCTGCTGGACGTGATCCGCGACTCGCTCGGTCTGATCGACTTCGCAGACGTTGCCGAAGAAGCCCGGCGCTTCCTCAGCCTGCCGCATCCTGAACCGCAGCCACCATCCCGTCAGTCCCGAACGCCAGCACCATCGGGATCATCCGAGGCCGCACGCCGCCTCTGGCGCATGACGCAGCCGCTGATCGGCAGTACCGCAGAAGCGTATTTACGCGGACGCGGCATTGCGGATTTACGCCAAACCGCAAATCTGCGCTTCCACCCCAATTGCTACTGGCGGCCCGAGGACGATGGCCCGACGCAAGCATGGCCCGCCATGATCGCCGCCGTCACCGACCTCGATGGCAGGATCACCGGCGCACACCGCACATGGCTGGCCCCGGACGGTTCCGGCAAGGCACCTGTCGATCCGCCGAGGAAGGCAATGGGCGACCTGCTCGGACATGCAGTGCGTTTCGGTGATGCGCAGGATGTCATGGCAGCAGGGGAAGGCATCGAAACCATCCTGTCGCTGCGTCAGGCTCTGCCCACCATGCCGATGGTTTCCGCACTCTCGGCCGGACACCTCGCTGCCATCCTGTTCCCGCCGCAACTGCGCAGGCTCTATATCGTCCGCGACAGCGATCCGGCAGGTGACAGCGCCCGCGATAGCCTGGTGGACCGGGCGCACGAGGTCGGGATCGAGGCCATCACGCTCTCGCCCATGATGGGGGACTTCAATGAAGATCTCGCAACTTACGGGCTGGATGCCGTTCGGGCAGATGTCCGGGTGCAAATCGCTCCCGAGGACGTCAGCCGCTTCATGACTTCAATCGCATAGCCGGCACGGGGTCGTGATCGGGCCGTTCCGATCCTGTCATGCGCACAGGCTGCATCCTGTCATCAGCAGAGGACCGCGCCTTGGCCTTCCGAGAGGGCGATCGGCCCACAAACACTCCGGTCAGGCAATGGCGGCGCCCGACTGATTTCCGTCGGCGGGCAAGCCCGCCTTTACAGCGCGAAACAAATCAGCCGGGCTTTGCCATCAAGGCCCTCGCCAGAGGCTCGCGCTGCCAGACCGGAGCGCCCGTGAGCTTTCGTCGCCATGAAGGCCGCGACGGAGAGATTCGAATATGGGAGCTAAATCATTGATTTAAATAATTCAAAATGCATTATGATGAAAATAATGCCCCCAATCATGCCCTAGATAGCAGT
>PHEM01000456.1 GCA_002842935.1 Alphaproteobacteria bacterium HGW-Alphaproteobacteria-13
CTCGTCCAGGCCCAGGCGCGGCTTCGCACCGCGCAGGCGGAATTCGAAAAGGCAAGGATCGATTTGCAGCGCCGGGAGGCAGTCATTGCCAGCGGCGCGATCTCGGGCGAGGAACTGACACAGGCGCGCAAAGCCTATTCCGCGGCAAGTTCTGCGCTCGAAGCAGCACGTGGCGGCATCTCGGAAGTCGCTTCAGCCCGCCGGGTTGCGCAAGGGCAACTCGCGGCCAACGATGCCCTGGTGCGCGGCTCCAGCGTGGACACCGATCCAGCGGTTCAGGCGGCCAGGGCCCGGCTTGACGCGGCCTTGCTCGATCTCCAGCGTACCGAGATCCGAGCACCGGTCTCCGGGGTGGTGAGCCGCCTGCAAATCCAGGTCGGCCAGCGCCTGAGCCCCGGCCAGACGATCATGACCATCGTTCCGATCGACAAGCTCTACGTCGATGCTAACTTCAAAGAAGTTCAACTGGGGCGCGTTCGCCCCGGCATGGCTGTGACCCTCAAGTCCGATCTCTACGGCGGCGATGTCGTCTATCACGGCAAGGTCACCGGCCTCGCCGGCGGGACCGGCTCGTCGATGGCGATCATTCCCGCGCAGAACGCGACCGGGAACTGGATCAAGACCGTTCAGCGCCTGCCGGTGCGGATCGAACTCGATCCTGCCGAACTGCGTCAGCACCCTTTGCGCGTCGGGCTGTCGGTGGAAGTCGAGATCGATGTCTCGGGCCAGTGACCTGCAATGAGCGAACCCTCACCCCCAAGCGCGGGGATCTCCCCGTCGCGGCAAATGGTCGCAGGCCTGGTGCTGGCTTTGGCCAATTTCATGGTCATCCTCGACCTGACCATCGCCAACGTCTCGATTCCGCACGTCGCGGGCAATCTCGGTATCACGCTCGAACAAGGCGCCTGGATCATCACCTCCTATGCGGTCGCCGAGGCGATCTGCGTCCCCTTGACCGGATGGATCGCCGGTCGCTTCGGGTCGGTGCGCACCTTCCTGTTCAGCATGGTCGGGTTTGGCATCTGCTCCTTTCTCTGCGGCATTTCGGTGACCTTGGGCATGCTCGTGGCAAGCCGGATCGGTCAGGGAATCTTCGGCGCTTTCTTGATGCCGATGTCGCAAACCCTGCTGCTCAGCGTGTTCCCGCCCGAGAAGCGCAATATGGCGATGGGACTATGGGCTGTTACACTGCTGATGGGACCTGCTCTTGGCCCGATGATCGGCGGCTATCTCACCGAAAATTATTCCTGGCATTGGATATTCCTGATCAACATCCCTGTTGCAATTTTGTGCATCGTCGTAGGATTTTCTCTGCTCAGGCCGATCGAGACCGAGCGGCAGATACTACCCATCGACTTTGTCGGCCTCGCCTTGCTGATACTCTGGGTCGGCTGCCTGCAACTGGTGCTCGACCTTGGTCGCAACCACGACTGGTTTGCCGACCCGATGATCGTGGCGCTGTCGATTGCATCATGTGTCGGCTTCGTTGTGTTCGTGATCTGGGAGTTGGGCGAGGATCACCCGATCGTCGATCTTCGAGTCCTCAGGCACCGGGGGTTCAGCGTTGCCCTAACGGTGCTGTCGCTCGCCTTCGCAGGATACTTTGCGGGATTTGTCATTGTTCCCCAATGGCAGCAGGCCTGGCTCGGATTTCCGGCGACCGCCGCCGGTCTGTCCTCATCGTTTTCGGCCATGGGCGGACTGATCACCGCGCCGCTTGTGGCCTATCTGATGAGCCGTCACGACCCGCGCCTCCTCGTTTCAGGCGGCGTTGCCTGGATCGCAGCGATGGCCCTTCTGCGCACGACCTGGACGACGGATTCGGACTTCTGGACCCTCAGTCTGCCGCAGTTCGTTCAGGGACTCGGCGTCACCTTCATGATGCTCCCGCTCATGACCTTGACGCTCAACACGGTTGATGAGAACGAGGTGGCATCGGCTGCCGGCCTTCAAAGCTTCATGCGCACGATTGCGACCGCCGTGGCGACCTCGATCACACTTTCCTACTGGGGTGATACCCAGCGCCTCGCGCGTAGCGACGCGGTCGCAGTCCTGCAGCCGGAAGCGGCGCAGGCAAGCCTTGCGGGACTCGGCTTCCCGCCTGACCAGGTGCGGCAGGTGCTCAGCAATATGGTTGACCTGGAAGCGACAACCATGGCGCTCATCCACACTTTTTGGGCGACCACCGCAATCCTT
>PHEM01000457.1 GCA_002842935.1 Alphaproteobacteria bacterium HGW-Alphaproteobacteria-13
CCGAGCTCGTCGAGCACGATCAGGTCGAGCCGCGACAGCTGCGCCGCCAGGGTCCCGCCTTTGCCGATCCGGGTCTCCTCTTCGAGGCGTGTCACCATCGCACTGTAGAGGCGCAATCACGAAATCTGACGAAGCGGCCGCACTTTCCTACAATCGCCTTTTGCCTGGCAATCATGAGCCAACCCGCATTCGCCCAGCGCACCGAGGACAATGCGGTGACGGCGGCGGACGATGCGTTCGGCACGTCGATCGGCAACGAGAGTATCGGGCTTTACAGCAGCAGCCGGGTTCGTGGTTTCTCGCCCGTCAGTGCAGGTAATGTGCGGATCGAGGGCATCTATTTCGACCGGCAGGGATGGATCACCAATCGGCTCGTGGCGGGGTCGAGCATCCGTGTCGGCCTCTCCGCGCAGGGCTATCCGTTCCCCGCGCCCACCGGGATCGTCGATTACCGGCTTCGGAACGTGGCCGAGCGTCCGTTGGTCAGCGTCGTCGCCGGAAGTTTCGCCTACGGCGCGCCCACGCTCGAAGTCGATGCACAGCTTCCGATCGACGGTAAGCGTCTGGGTGTCGCGTTCGGGGCATCCCTGTCGCATGAAGAATACTATGAAGGCGCGGACGCCCGCTATTTTCGGGCGGCTATCATCCCGCGATGGCGGCCATCCGATACAGTCGAGGTCATTCCCTTCTGGTCTGTAGGGATCGGCCGCGACGAGGAGGTCGCGCCGACGATCATCAGCGCAGGCGCCTTCACGCCCCCCGAAGCGCCGAGGCGGCATTATTTCGGGCAGGACTGGGCCAAGACCGACAGCCGCAGCACAAACGCGGGTGTAATCGCCAAGGCGCGCATCGGCCGGAACTGGGCCGTAACGGGCGGCATCTTCCGGTCGATCTATTCGAACGAGGGCTATTTCGCGCAACTGTTTCTCGGCACGACGCCGGAGGGGCGCACGCACGCGCAAGTGATCGCCGATCCGGGGCAACGCTATGCCTCGACCAGCGGGGAGATACGGGTCAGCCGCAGCTTTACCGAAGGTCCGCGCCTGCACACGCTCCATGCGTCGGTCCGGGCGCGCAGGCTCGACAACCGCTATGGGGGCGAAGCCGATCCGATCGACCTTGGCGAGCGCCAGCTTGGCGAGGCTATCCCGGTTCCCTTTCCCGGCCCATTCGCTTTTGGCGAAGTGACGCGCGACCATGTGCGGCAGACGACGGTCGGCCTTGCCTATGACGGTCGCTGGAAGGGTGTCGGCGAACTCAGTCTTGGCATCCAGCGCGCTAACTACAGCAAGACCATCGACCTGCCGGGCGACCTGCCCGATACGCGCGCGGAGGACCAGCCGTGGCTCTTCAATGCCTCGGTCGCCGCCCATCTGACGAACGCGATCGCCCTCTACGCCGGATATACGCGCGGGTTGGAAGAAAGCGGACTGGCGCCCAACAATGCCGCCAACCGCAACGAAGCCCTGCCCGCGATCCGCACGCGGCAAGCCGACGCCGGGATACGCTGGACCATCTCCCCGCGCATGAAGCTGGTCGCGGGCGTGTTCGATGTCCGCAAACCCTATTTCAGCACGGACGAGGCCAATGCCTATACGGTCCTTGGCGATGTCCGGCATCGCGGGGCGGAGCTGAGCCTGTCGGGCAACCCCGTCGACGGTCTGAATATCGTCGCGGGTGCCGTGCTGATGCAGCCGCGTGTTACCGGCGAAGCGGTGGAACTGGGCCGGGTGGGTCGCAAGCCGCTCGGCCAACCCGCGACGGTCCTGCGCGTCAATGCCGATTATCGCTTTGCTTTCCTGCCGGGGCTGTCGGTTGACCTCGCATTGTCTTGGTATGGGAGCCGTCCGGCATCGCGGGACAATCTGGTCTCGGTCGATCCTTATGCGATGATCGATATCGGCGCACGCTACCGCTTCAAGCTCGGCAAATCCCCCGCCACCTTCCGCGTCCAGATGCAGAACGTCACCAACCGTTATGTCTGGGATGTCGTCGGCAGCAACAGTTACGGCCTCATGGACAAGCGCCGGGTCAGCGCCTTCCTCGCGGTGGATATCTGACCGTGACCCATTTTCCCTCATGCCCAAAAGGATCAACAATTGTCCGCCGTCAGCACCAATGGCACAGATTTGAGGTTGTGATTTAAGGAGGATTTGGGCTTCGTCGTAGTGACGAAGGAACGAAGATGAAGCCCAA
>PHEM01000458.1 GCA_002842935.1 Alphaproteobacteria bacterium HGW-Alphaproteobacteria-13
TGCGCAGATCGAGCAGATTGACCCCAGTCTCACCAAAGGCGGCATTCGCGCCGCCCGCCAGGGACGAGCCGGTCGAGGCCGTCAGCGCCGGATTGCGGGTGAGAATGTCCGTGACGTTCGTCTGGCCGCTATTCTCGATTGCGGCCGAAGTGATCGCCACAATGGGATTGGCCATGTCGAGGTCGGGCCGCGCGATGCGCGATCCCGTGACGATGATGATATCTTCACTGGCGCCTTCGTCGGCCGCCGCGTCCTGCGCGAACGCGGGCGTGGAGATCAGCGCGACGCCGAGAACGATCGGCGCGGCGCCGGTCTTCAGCTTGGAGAAATAGGAGTTGTTCACAGGGCAGTTCCTTGCTGCTGAGTGGTTCAGTTCATGGGCTTACACTGCACGAACGCATGACACGTCCCGCGCAAAGCGGCCCTAATGCCACGCTGGATGACGGCCCATTCCATCAGAGTAAAGGAAATTGCATCGCGTTTCTGCGGTTTTACTCCGCACTGTGACCTGTTTACCACAAAGGTGTGGCAGATTGGAACGGTCGATGTCGCCGTCCCGCAATTTTGTTTCAATCGTTACCAATTCCTTACCGCATCGGTCCCGCCAGCTTGCCGGGATCGAGCCGCGCGCCCTCCCCCGCACCCTGCCACATCAGGCCCCAGTGCATATGCGGTCCCGTCGCGCGGCCCGTCGCGCCGACGGTGCCGAGGCGCTGCCCCTGCACGACGCGGTCGCCGACCCGGACGTCGAGCCGCTGGCAATGGAGGAAGGCGCTGGTCAACCCCATGCCGTGATCGACGATCAGCAAATGCCCCTCCAGCGTGAAGGGCGTCTCCGCCGCCAGCACGACCACGCCGTCAGCAGGCGCGACAAAAGGCGTGCCGGCCGGAACCGCGACGTCGGTGCCGCTGTGATAGCTGCCCGGCTTGCCCTGATAGACGCGCTGCGACCCGAAGAAGCCGGAGAAGCGCCCCGTCACCGGCCAGATGAAAGTCTGGCGCCAGCCGCCCGATTCCGCCTGCACCGCGCGCGCGGCCCGGATCTGCGCCAGTTCGGCAGGGCGGCGGCGTTCGAAGTCGGCGTCGCTTCTGGCGCTGCCGCGCCAGGGCGTGTTGACATGCTCGATCCGCCACGATCCGGGCGCGACGTCGATGCGGCGTTCGACCGCGCGGCCATCGGCCAACGTCGCGACGAGATGGGCCACGGGTCCAGCGTCGCGGTCGAAGGCGATCAGGAACGCCCCGTCGGCGGCGACCGGGATCGCGCGGTCGTCGAGCGTCAGCGCGCGCGTCGTGGCGGGCGCTCGGCCGATCATCGCGCCGCCTTGCCCGGCCTGGCCGTCGAGGATGAATTCGGCCGGGACCGGCGGCGGAGGAGGTGTCGGCGCGGGTAGGGGCGCGGGCGCGGGCACCGTGGCGGGCGAGGACGATGGCCCGGCCGCCGCCGGAACCTCGGCCGGGGGAACGCAACCCGCGGCAAGCAGCAGCAGCGGCCCGGCGCCGAAACAGCGAAGGCTCATCCGGCGCGGGCGTCCAGCGCAGCCTGCACGGAAAGGGCGGCGGTCGCATAAGGCTCCTGCCGCGCGACCGACCAATAGCGCAGTTCGTCGAGACCGATCGGCGCGCCCGTCACCGCGCACAGCACATGATCGCCGGGCGACAGGACGCGAAAACCATTGGGACCATATTGCAGCTTGGCGAGACGGTTGCGGCTGGCGATCAGCATGAGGGCGGTATCCATCGGGAGAGAGTGTGTGTGCGTGTTGGCGGCGGTATAACAGCTTCGCGGCGCGCCCGTCAAAGCCCTCTCCCCTTCAGGGGAGAGGGTTGGGAGAGGGGGAGTCAGCGCCAGCCCTCGTTCCCCTCTCAACTTCGGCTAGCGAGCAAGCTCGCAAGCCTGCGTATCTCTCCCCTGAAGGGGAGAGAGCGTGAGATTGTCAGAAAAGTTCGCCCTGTCCCTTTTGCGGTGGAGGCGGCTTGCGGGCGGGCCGCGCGTCCGTCACCGCGACCGGCACTTCGCCGTCCGCGAATTGCAGGCGCAGATGCCCGGCCGAGCGCGCGCTGGCAGCGGTCGTCACCATCGCCCCGCCCTCTCCGCGCACCATCGCATAGCCGCGCGACAGAAGCGCGCGCGGGTCGAGCGAGGCGAGCAGCCGCCCCAGCCCTTCCAGTCGCGCGCGGTCGCGG
>PHEM01000459.1 GCA_002842935.1 Alphaproteobacteria bacterium HGW-Alphaproteobacteria-13
AACTGGAAATCGAGATCAAGGCGCGCTGCCGCTGGGGCATCGGCGAGGCGAGCGTCGCGGAAATCGACAGCATCAATATCCTGCAAGCGACGCTCCTCGCCATGACGCGCGCGGTCGAGGCGCTGGGCTTCGAGCCGGGCGAAATATTGGTCGACGGCAACCGCCTGCCGCGCTGGCGCTATCGCGCGCGCGCGATCGTCGGCGGCGACGCCTCGCACCCATGCATCTCCGCCGCGAGCATCCTGGCCAAGGAGCATCGCGACCGCATCATGGTCGCCGCGTCGCGCGATTTTCCGGGTTTCGGCTGGGAAAGCAACATGGGGTACGGCACGGCCCGCCACTTGGCGGCGCTGCGCGAGCGTGGGCCGACGCCGCTGCACCGGACCAGCTTTGCGCCCGTGGCGCAGCTCTGTCTGATCTAAGACCTATCGTCCCGTTCGTGTCGAGCGAAGTCGAGACACCCATCGGCCTCGCGCCACAACGATGGGTGTCTCGACTTCGCTCGACACCAACGGAATTGAGAGGGCGACAAATTTTTTCGCCACTGAGTCCTCCCCGCCACACCACTAGGGATTGAGTCCGCGATTCGCGCGGGACTCCATATGTCGTGGCGGACTCCTTTCGTTCTTCTTCCGTATCGCGCGACTCGCCGGAATCCGGTGCTTGACGGCGGACTCCGCCGGACTCATCAAGGGCCTCTTTGGGTTTGCGACAGGGGCGAGATATGGGTGTGATGGAGCGGGTCAAAGTTCCGGCGGCGCGGCGACGGACGGAGAAAGCGGTCCCGGCCGATCTGCCGCTCGACCGCATCCTGCAAGGCGATTGCGTCGCGATGATGCGCTCGCTGCCGCCCGCCAGCATCGACATGATCTTCGCCGACCCGCCCTATAATCTCCAGCTCGGCGGCGACCTGCATCGTCCCGACGGCAGCCAGGTCGATGCCGTCGACGACGATTGGGACAAGTTCGACAGCCTTGCCGTCTATGACCGCTTCACCCACGCCTGGCTGGCGGAGGCGCGGCGCATCCTGAAGCCCGGCGGCAGCATCTGGGTGATCGGCAGCTATCACAATATCTTCCGCGTCGGCACGGCGCTTCAGGATCAGGGTTACTGGATCCTCAACGATATCGTGTGGCGCAAGGCGAACCCGATGCCGAATTTCAAGGGCACGCGCTTCACCAACGCGCACGAGACGCTGATCTGGGCGTCGATGGGGGAAAAGGCGCGCTATACCTTCAACTATCGCGCGATGAAGACGCTGAACGACGAGCTTCAGATGCGCAGCGACTGGCTGATCCCGATCTGCGGCGGGCAGGAGCGGCTGAAGAAAGGCGGGCACAAGGTCCACCCGACGCAAAAGCCCGAAGCCTTGCTCTATCGCATCCTGCTCGCCTGTTCGAATCCCGGCGACGTGATCCTCGATCCCTTTTTCGGCACCGGCACGACGGGCGCGGTCGCGAAGCGGCTCGGCCGCCATTATATCGGCATCGAGCGCGAGGATGATTATATCGCGGCGGCGAAAGAGCGCATCGAAATGGCGTTGCCGCTCGACGAAAGCACGGTGCGGACGATGATGGCGCCGAAAGCCGCGACGCGCGTCGCCTTCGGCACTTTGGTCGAATGCGGGATGATCGCGCCGGGATCGGTGCTGACCGATGCGAAGCGCCGCTGGAAGGCCGTGGTGCGCGTGGACGGCAGCCTGGAGTGCGACGGCCAGCCTGCCGGATCGATCCACAAGGTCGGCGCGGGCGTACAGGGCGCGCCGAGCTGCAACGGCTGGACGTTCTGGCACATCGATGACGGCAGGGCGTTGCGCGTGATCGACGCGGTGCGGCAGGACTGGCTGCTGGCGAACGAGGCGTAACAACCATCGTCGTCCCCGCGAAGGCGGGGACCGCTGGCAGCGTACACAAGGTCGATAGCGGTCCCCGCCTTCGCGGGGACGACGGGAAGGGGGACCATGTTCCAACCACTGACCAAGGGTGATTTCGCCGGGACGTGGGACGACGCCTGCGTCTATTGCCGCCCGACCTGCTTCGTCGACCGCCCGCACGAGCTGGACGACGCCTGCCTGCGGATCGCCGACACGATGGTCTGGTTCGCGGCGTGGCAGGTCAGCCTGCGCGATGACGGTGCGGTCCGCTCGGCCATCGTGCCCGTTCCTGAACTGGGCGACTGGATCGCC
>PHEM01000460.1 GCA_002842935.1 Alphaproteobacteria bacterium HGW-Alphaproteobacteria-13
CAACCCGGTCCTGTCGATTATGCTTCGGGAACGAAAGGGCGGGTGCCCTTGGTGTTCCCCCCGGTGGCAGCTGCCACCACTGACGGGGCGCGGCCCTGGGCCGCTCGATCCTATGTGGCAGCTGACAGACTATTAAGCGCGCGGCCTTGGCCGCTCATCATGGCGGCGGGTTGCGCTGTCTCGCACCCATCGGGCCTTTCTTCCCCAACAGGGCAATTCGCTGATCGCAAAGGCGGGGCGGTGGCAGCTGCCACCGCCCCGAAGTTTGCGGGGAGCGCGGGAGTGAAGCGCGCTCCCCGTGCCGTCATGCCGCTTGGCTTTCGCTATCGGCGGCATCGGGCAAGGCAGAGGGTCGAAGGGCGGGGGGCAGGATGCGCCGCCCCGCAAGGCGCTCGTTGACCGTCACGGCAAGGTCAGAGCGCTTCATGGTCTGGCAATTCTCTACAGCGTCGTTGCCGCAACCTTCGGCCAGCAGCTTCAAGAGCGTGGCCTTGCTAAGCTGGTCATAGAATACCTGATTAGGTTCCCACTTGTCGGCCATGTCGATCTGCGCGGCTCCGACGATCTGCGCCAGCTGGCGGTCGCGGTCGCTGTGGAACGAAAGGCTCGTGATCTGCGAGGCAACGCAGTAGGCCAGCAACCGCAATTTTGCTTCGCTGTCCATCTGGCGCATGTCGTCCAGCGTGGGTGTTTCGGCCAAGCGGTCAAGATCGGCCCTCGCGATCTCGTCAATGTCGGCAATCGTGGAATGGCCCATGACCGCATCGTCAACATGGAAGCGGTTCTTCTCGGCGGTGATTTCGGCGGCTTGTTGCCACGAATAAGCGTTGCCGCGAACCTGCCCCAAGAGACCCGTCAAGAGCACGTCCAGCGCCAGTTCCGGGTCGCTGGCAAGGGCTTCCCGAACCGCCATCGTGCGGATGCAGCCCAGCTGATCCATGACCTTCTGCGAGTAGTCGGGGCGGGGAGGCTTGGGGCCATCGGCAGCGCTGCCCTTGGCGTTGCGGGTGAACGCGACCTGTTCGATACCGTCATGGCCGATGAAGACGATAAGGGAGTGCTCGGCCTTCTGCTCGGCAGTGAAAACGCGGCAAGCCGATACGATGGCGTCCTGCTTACGGGTCAGGGCGCGCAACTCGTCGTCATAGTCGTGCTCGTCCTCGTCCACCTCGCTTTCCCGCTTGGCGATTGCCGCCGCGATCTCGACCAGCTGCGCGGTTTCTTCCTCGGTCGGGTCGCGCTCGCCTGCGGGTTCCAGATGGCCGCGCATCCAGTAGGAATCGGGCCGGTAGAGCTGCCCTTCTGCATCGCGCCAGCCATCTTCGCGCGCCGCCTTGGCGACGGCGTCGAGCCGATCTTGCACAAGGTCCATGACAAGGCCCGCATCATCACAATAGCGACGTTCTCCGAAAAGATCGGTGGTGAAGGTGCCGCCTGCGGCGCAATAGGCTTCCTCGCCCACAATGCGGAAATGCTTGTCGGTATCGGCAACCTTCTCCTGGGTGAGCATGGCGCGGATTTGGTGGGCGTTGTCGCCGGTGCGCTTGAAAACCTCAAGCTGGCGGTCCTGATCGTCGGTCAGCGCGAAAGCCTGCGCCGCGCCCATGCCGATTTCGTCTTTCTGGAAGGCTTTGAGAATGGTCGGGTGCAGCGCCGCCAGCTTCAACACGCGGCGGACATAGGCGGGGGAGACGCCGAACGATGCTGCAACATCGTCAACGTCCTTGCCGCTGTCGATGATCGCCCGATAGGCTGCGATGGCATCGGCGGGGTGCATGTCCTAGCGCTGCGCGTTCTCGGCAAGCGAGATTTCCAGCGCCTCGTCCTTGCTGCGGATTTCGACGGGAACCTCGAAAGTGCCGGGGATGGCCTTTGCCTTCTGCAACAGCTTCAAGGCCCGGTAGCGCCGCCCTCCGGCGCAAATCCTGATTTTGCCGTCTTCGTCATAGCCGATCAGGTTTTGCAGCACGCCCCGCGCCTGAATGTCGGCTGCGAGGGCTTCGATTTCCTTGGGCTTCACCTTCCGCACGTTGAGGTCGGAAAGCGCCAGCTTGTTCAGTTGAATGGTCTGGATGGTCATTTTTCACTCCTTTAGGCGAAGCCGCTGCCTGCGGCCTGCGGCTCTGACCCGCTGGCGAAGCGCGGGATGGGGAGGGGGAAGCAAAATCGATGGGAGTGGTGC
>PHEM01000461.1 GCA_002842935.1 Alphaproteobacteria bacterium HGW-Alphaproteobacteria-13
CGTCATGGCCCTGCCGCACCAGGAAACCCAGCACCTCGTTCGACGCGCGCGCGGGGTTGGGCGACGCTCCGACCACGGCTATGCGGCGCGGCCTGCCCAGCAGTTCGCGAATTTCGCCTTCGTCGTTGATCGCCATCATCCGCCCTTTCGTGCATCGAGCCAGGCGGCGACTTTCGCCGCTATGGCATGGAACGGTTCGCCATGCGGATCGGTTCCGGCCGCCGGGGGCACGCCGCCGTCGCTGGCAAGGCGGATGCCCATCGACAGCGGCACGCGGCCCAGGAAATCCAGCCCCATGCTTTTGGCCGCCGCCTCCGCGCCGCCATGGCCGAAGGGATCGCTGACTTCGCCGCAATGCGGGCAGGCATAGCCCGCCATATTCTCGACCAGCCCGATCAGCGGCACGCTCGCCTGCTCGAAAAAGCCGATCGCGCGCGTCGCGTCCATCAGCGCCAGGTCCTGCGGCGTCGAGATGACCACGGCGCCCGCGGGCTTGTGTTTCTGGATCATGGTCAGCTGGACGTCGCCGGTGCCGGGGGGCAGATCGACGATCAGCGCGTCGACATCGCCCCAGCGGGCATCGACAAGCTGTTCCAGCGCCCGCGCCGCCATCGGCCCGCGCCATGCGATCGCCTGCCCCGGCGCGGCGATCTGTCCCATCGACAGCATCGGCACGCCATAGGCGTTGGCGACGGGGACCAGCTTCGATCCCTGCGCCTGCGGCTTCACGCCTTCGCTGTCCATCAGCCGGGGCTGCGAGGGACCGTGGATGTCGGCATCGACAAGGCCGACCTTCAACCCGCGCCGCTGAAGCGCGACGGCCAGATTGGCGGCGAGCGTCGATTTGCCGACCCCGCCCTTGCCGCTGCCCACGGCGATGATGGCCGGGCTTTTGCGCTCGGCGGTCATCGCGACGCGCACGTCGCGCACGCTCGGTTCGGCGCTCAGTCCGGCGCGCAGCTTTTCTTCCAGCGCGCCGCGTTCGGCGGCGGCGATTCCCGTCACGTCCAGGACGATGGCGAGCGTTCCCTGCTCGTCCAGGAAGCGCAGGCCGGACGTGCGCTCTCCACTCAGGTCGGCGGCGATGCCGGTCAGGCGGTTGATATCGGTCATGTCCCGCCCAGATAGGCATCGCGCGGACGATTGCCAGCCATTTTCGCGCGCACCCCCTGTTAATCGCGCTCGCCGCCCCTATAAAAGCAGGATGAGCAATGACAATGAAGGCAGCATGGGACGCCGCAAACCGGGAGGGTTGCGGCCGTTTTTCGAGGCGATCAGCCAGATGGCGAACAGTCCGTGGGGCAGTGGACCCAAGGACGGCGACGGTGGGAAGGGCGGCGATGGCGAGGGTGGCAAGCGGCCAGGACCGCGCAATCCCTGGGTGACGCCCGATCCCGTGGACGGTCCGCGCGGGGCATCGCGCGGGCGCAAGCCGCGCGGCCCCTCGGCGCTCGACGAACTGCTGCGCAAGGGACGCGGCGGCTTTGGCGGCGGTCCGGGCGGCGGCGGAAGCCCGGTGAATTTCGGCGATTCGGCGCGCGTGTGGAAATGGGCGATCGGCGCCGTTGTCGCCGCCTGGTTCCTCTTTTCCTCCTTCCACATCATACCGCCCGAAAAGGAAGGCGTGGTCACGCGCCTCGGCAGCTATTCGCGCACGGTCGGACCCGGCGTGAAGCTGACCTGGCCCGCGCCGATCGAGCGGATGCGGACCGAGGACGTGCGCGCGATCCGCACCATGCAGATCGGATCGCCCAGCGCGACCGACGAGAATTTCGTGCTGACGCAGGACCAGAGCATCGTCGATCTCGCCTATGAAGTGCGCTGGACGGTGCGCGACCCGGAACTGTTCTTCTTCCAGCTCGCCGATCCCGAAGGGACGATCCGCGAAGTCGCCGAAAGCGCGATGCGCGCGACGGTCGCCAATTTCACGCTCGTCCAGTCGATCGGTCCCGGCCGCGTCGAGATCGAGGCGCAGGTGCAGCAGCGCATGCAGGAATTGCTCGATCAATATCGCGCGGGCGTGATCATCCAGGGCATCGCCATCCGCCAGGCCGACCCGCCAAGCCAGGTGGACGAGGCGTTCAAGGAAGTCACCGCCGCCCGGCAGGAACGCGAATCGGCCATCAACCTCGCCCGAGCCTATCAGCAGCAGGTGCTGGAACGCGCGCGCGGCGACACG
>PHEM01000046.1 GCA_002842935.1 Alphaproteobacteria bacterium HGW-Alphaproteobacteria-13
CGGGGGTCGTCATCGGCCTTGCGCCACCTCTCCAGCGGCCCCCGCCTGCGCGGGGGCGACGATGCCGTCAGTCGCGCAGCAACTCGTTGATCCCCGTCTTGGCCCGCGTCTGCGCATCGACGCGCTTGACGATCACCGCGCAATAGAGCGACGGGCCGGGCGTGCCGTCGGGCAGCGGCTTGCCGGGCAGCGCGCCGGGGACGACGACGGCATAGGGCGGCACTTCGCCGACGAAGATCTCGCCCGTCGCGCGATCGACGATCTTGGTCGAGGCGCCGAGATAGACGCCCATCGACAGCACGGCGCCTTCGCGCACGATCACGCCTTCGGCGACTTCGGACCGCGCGCCGATGAAGGCGCCGTCCTCGATCACCACCGGACCCGCCTGCAGCGGTTCCAGCACGCCGCCGATTCCCGCGCCGCCCGACAGGTGGACGCCCGCGCCGATCTGCGCGCAGCTTCCCACCGTCGCCCAGGTATCGACCATCGTGCCTTCGCCGACGCGCGCACCGATGTTGACGAAGCTCGGCATCAGCACCGCGCCCTTGGCGATATGCGCGCCGTGGCGGACGATCGCGCCCGGTACGGCTCGGAATCCCGCGTCGCGGAAGCGGTTTTCGCCCCAGCCCGCGAATTTCGACGGCACCTTGTCCCACCAGGTCGCGCCGCCGGGACCGCCCTCGATCATCTCCATGTCGTTGAGGCGGAAGGACAGCAGCACCGCCTTCTTCAGCCACTGGTTGACCTGCCACGCGCCCGACGCGTCGCGCTCCGCGACACGCAGGCTGCCGTCGTCGAGACCGGCGAGCGCCGCCTGCACCGCCTCGCGCACAGGGCCTCGCGTCGTCAGGCCCAGCGTGTCGCGCGCATCCCACGCGGCGTCGATCGTCGATTGCAAGTCGGTGCTCATGAAATTCCCCAAGGTGAAGGCAGATTGTCGAGCCAGTCGGCGATGTCGCTCACATGGAAATCGACATGCTCCGGCAAGTGGCCGCGATGGCCGCTTTCGCTGCCGTTGTCCAGCCACACGGTGGTCATGCCCATCGCCTTGGCCGGAGAGAGGTTGCGCGCCATGTCCTCGACGAACAGGCTCTTCGCCGGATCGACGCCCAGATGATCGACCATCGCGGCATAGGCGGCGGTCTCCGGCTTGGGGGTATAGCGCGTGACGCGGATGTCGCAGATGCCGTCGAACAGGTCGGCGATCCCGCGCGCCTTCAGCACGCGCGCGGCATAGTCGGCGTCGGCGTTGGTGAAGACCAGCCGCCGCCCCGGAAGCCGCTCCAGCCCCGCGCGCAGCCGCGCGTCGGGAGCGATGCGGTCGAGCTGGATGGCGTGGACGTCGTTCAGGAAGTCCTCCGGGTTGACGCCATGATGGCGCATCAGCCCGGCCATCGTCGTGCCGTGATCGTGGAAATAGCGCTTCTGCACGCGCCGCGCCTCGACCGCATCGACGCCGAGCAGGCGCATGATGAAGGCGCCCATGCGCGCGTCGATCAGGTCGAACAATTGCGCCGACGGCGGATAGAGCGTGTTGTCGAGATCGAAGATCCAGCTGTCGATATGGTCGATGGGAGCCATGGCGCGGCGCTTACCGGTTCGCCCCGCCATCGGCAAGCGCGGCGCGGAGCGCCCGCCAGCGCGCGAGCTTTGCCTCGAAGCCGATGGTGTGCGCGGCGCTGCTCGACGGCAGGTCGATGAGCGTGACGCCGGGAAGCGGCGGCAGGCCGCGCCGCCCGACCGCCGCCGCCTTTGCGCCGTTGAACCCGATCATGCGAAGTTTGGGCAGGTCCGCGACCAGCGCGGCGAGGTCGTGGGGCCGCGCCTCGCGGATGTCGCCGTCGCTGCTGGTACGTCGCTCGGCGCTGTGGATCACGTCCCACAGGCCGACGCGCGCCATACGCAACACGGCGAGCCGCTCGTCATAGGGCAGCGCCGCGATCGGCCGGTCGATCACCGCACCGACGAGCCGCCAGAACTGGTTCGTCGGATGCGCATAATATTGGCGCGCTGCGAGCGAGCGGGCACCGGGCAGGCTGCCGAGAATCAGCAGCCGTGCGTCGGCGGCGACATGCGGGGCGAAACTGGCGTGGCGGAGGGACGGCATGGGTTCATCGCTATCCGCCGACGGGCGAGGCTGCAAGCTGCGCCCTTTGCCATCCCCGTTATGCTGAAACAAGTTCAGTATGACGAAGGAGAAAGGTTGTCATTCGCTCCCGCCGCAAGCCGCTTGTCCCTTGACCCACGGGAGAATCGCGGCTAACGGCGCCCGGTTCGAAAATGGCGGATGCCCGTCTTTTTCGAGTCCCAACAGCGCTTGAACATTGCTGGCGCGGATGGAGCCTCCGGGGAATCACTCGATTCGCCGGGGTCTTTTGCTGTTAACAGGTCGGCCCTTTTCCGAAAGGGCCGGAGCTTCATCCAAGGCGGTAGAGTAACCGTTCGCTCTGATGGGCGGACATTTGAAGGTGAAGCATTCATGCCCACGATCAACCAGCTGGTCCGCAAGGGCCGGACGCCGCAAAAGGCGAAGTCCAAGGTCCCGGCGATGGAAGCGAACCCGCAGAAGCGCGGCGTTTGCACTCGCGTCTATACGACGACCCCGAAGAAGCCGAACTCGGCGCTTCGCAAAGTGGCCAAGGTCCGTCTGACCAACGCCCGCGAAGTCATTTCCTACATCCCCGGCGAAGGCCACAACCTCCAGGAACACAGCGTCGTGCTGATCCGCGGTGGCCGTGTGCGCGACCTTCCCGGCGTGCGCTACCACGTGCTGCGCGGCGTGCTCGACACGCAGGGTGTCAAGGACCGCAAGCAGAGCCGTTCGAAGTACGGCGCGAAGCGTCCGAAGTAAGGACCGCTTTTTCGGCTATCTGATCGTCCCGTGAGCGCCCTTTGAGCGCCGGGATGCTGTTGCAAAGGAATATCCCATGGCTCGTCGTCGTCGTCCCGAACGCCGCGAAATCCTGCCCGATCCCCGTTTCGGGGATGTCGTGCTGTCCAAGTTCATGAACAGCGTCATGCTCGACGGCAAGAAGTCCGTCGCCGAAAGCATCGTCTATGGCGCCCTGGAGGCGGTCGAGGCCCGCGCGAAGAAGGAACCGCTCGGCGTGTTCCATGAAGCGCTGGCGAACATCCGCCCCAACATCGAAGTCCGCAGCCGCCGCGTCGGCGGCGCGACCTATCAGGTCCCCGTCGAGGTCCGCCCCGACCGCGCGCAGGCGCTGGCGATCCGCTGGCTGATCACCGCCGCGCGCAACCGCAGCGAGACGACGATGGCCGCGCGCTTGTCGGGCGAACTGCTCGACGCGTCGAACAATCGCGGCAACGCCGTGAAGAAGCGCGAAGACACGCATCGCATGGCCGAAGCGAACCGCGCCTTCTCGCACTACCGCTGGTAAATATTCTTCCTATATCGGGGGAGGTCCTCGCGGCCTCCCCCCAGCTTTAAGGAACGCATCATGGCACGCAGCCATCCGCTCGAACGCTATCGCAATTTCGGTATCATGGCGCACATCGACGCCGGCAAGACCACGACGACCGAGCGCATCCTCTTTTACACCGGCAAGTCCTACAAGATCGGCGAAGTCCATGACGGCGCCGCGACGATGGACTGGATGGAACAGGAACAGGAACGCGGCATCACCATCACGTCCGCCGCGACGACCTGCCTGTGGAAGGGTGATGACGGCAATGGTCCCGAACATCGCCTGAACATCATCGACACCCCCGGCCACGTCGACTTCACCATCGAAGTCGAGCGCAGCTTGCGCGTCCTCGACGGCGCGGTCGCCGCGTTCGACGGCGTCGCGGGCGTCGAGCCGCAGTCGGAAACCGTGTGGCGCCAGGCCGAGAAATACGGCGTTCCGCGCATGTGCTACATCAACAAGCTCGACCGTACCGGCGCGAATTTCTATTATTGCGTGCAGACGATCATCGATCGCCTGGGCGCGGTTCCGGCCCCGCTTTACCTGCCGATCGGCGCGGAAAGCGATTTCATCGGTCTCGTCGATCTGGTCAACGAGCGCGGTATCGTCTGGAAGGACGAAAGCCTGGGCGCGGAATTCGAATATGTCGAAATCCCGGCCGACATGAAGGACAAGGCGGCCGAATATCGCGAAAAGCTGGTCGAACTTGCGGTCGAGCAGGACGACGACGCGATGGAAGCCTATCTGGAAGGCACGTCGCCCGACGTCCCGACGCTGAAGAAGCTGATCCGCAAGGGCACGCTGGCGCAGGCGTTCGTCCCCGTGCTGTGCGGATCGTCGTTCAAGAACAAGGGCGTGCAGGCGCTGCTCGACGCGGTCGTCGACTATCTGCCCAGCCCGCTCGACATCCCCGACGTGCAGGGCATCAACCCGGCGAACGACCAGCCCGACACGCGCGCGACGTCGGACGACGCGCCGCTGTCGCTGCTCGCGTTCAAGATCATGAACGACCCGTTCGTCGGCTCGCTGACCTTCGCCCGCATCTATTCGGGCACGCTGACCAAGGGCACCTATCTGAACTCGGTCAAGGACAAGAAGGAAAAGATCGGCCGCATGCTGCTGATGCATGCCAATAGCCGCGAGGACATCGACGAGGCTTATGCCGGCGACATCGTCGCGCTGGCGGGGCTGAAGGAAACCACGACGGGCGACACGATCTGCGCATCGGGCGCGCCGATCATCCTCGAACGCATGGAATTCCCGGAGCCGGTGATCGAGCTGTCGGTCGAACCCAAGACCAAGGCCGACCAGGAGAAGATGGGCGTCGCGCTCAACCGTCTCGCGGCGGAAGATCCCTCGTTCCGTGTCACGACCGACCATGAATCGGGCCAGACGATCATCAAGGGCATGGGCGAGCTTCACCTCGACATCCTCGTCGATCGCATGAAGCGCGAATTCAAGGTCGAGGCGAATGTCGGCGCGCCGCAGGTGGCGTATCGCGAATCGCTCGCGAAGCCGGTCTCGGTCGATTACACCCACAAGAAGCAGTCGGGCGGCTCCGGCCAGTTCGGCCGCGTCAAGGTCGAAGTCACGCCGGGCGAACGCGGCAGCGGCATCACCTTCCTCGACGAGATCAAGGGCGGCAACATCCCGCGCGAATATATCCCGGCGGTGGAAAAGGGCTTTCGCGAATCGGCCGATAACGGCCACATGATCGGCTTCCCGATCATCGATTTCGAAATCAAGCTGGTGGACGGCGCCTATCACGACGTCGACTCGTCGGCGCTGGCGTTCGAAATCGCGGGCCGCGCGGCGATGCGCGAAGTGGCGGCGAAGGCCGGCATCAAGCTGCTCGAGCCGGTGATGAAGGTCGAGGTGGTGACGCCCGAGGAGTTCATGGGCGACGTCATCGGCGATCTCAACAGCCGCCGCGGGCAGATTCAGGGCACCGACAGCCGCGGCAACGCGCAGGTGGTCGAAGCGATCGTGCCGCTCGCCAACATGTTCGGCTACGTCAACCAGCTGCGCAGCTTCACGCAGGGTCGCGCGCAATACACCATGCAGTTCGCCCACTATGAGGAAGTGCCGAGCAACGTGGCGGAAGAAGTGAAGGCCAAGATGGCCTGACGGTCAACGCCGCGCGGACTTGCGCCGCGCGGCAAGACCGATTAAGGGCGGCGCCTGATTCAGCAGGCTCGTCCAGGACTGATCAACTCAACACGCGAACAAGAAGGTTCAAGAAACATGGCCAAGGCTAAATTTGAGCGGACGAAGCCGCACTGCAACATCGGCACCATCGGTCACGTCGACCATGGCAAGACCTCGCTGACGGCAGCGATCTCGAAGGTTCTTTCGGAACGTGGCGGCGGTGCGGCCGTCGATTTCGCGAACATCGACAAGGCGCCCGAAGAGCGCGAGCGCGGCATCACCATTTCGACCTCGCACATCGAATATGAAACCGATGCGCGCCACTATGCGCACGTCGACTGCCCCGGCCACGCCGACTATGTGAAGAACATGATCACCGGCGCGGCGCAGATGGACGGCGCGATCCTGGTCGTGTCGGCCGCCGACGGCCCGATGCCGCAGACCAAGGAGCACATCCTGCTGGCGAAGCAGGTCGGCGTTCCCACCATGGTCGTCTTCCTGAACAAGGTCGACCAGCTCGACGATCCCGAGCTGCTCGAACTCGTCGAGCTGGAAATCCGCGAAGAGCTTTCGAAGCGCGACTTCGATGGCGACAATATTCCGATCATCGCGGGTTCGGCGCTTGCCGCTCTCGAAGGCCGCGACGACAACATCGGCAAGGACGCGATCCTGAAGCTGATGGAAGCCGTCGACAGCTGGATCCCGCAGCCGGAACGTCCGGTCGACCAGCCCTTCCTGATGCCGATCGAAGACGTGTTCTCGATCTCGGGCCGTGGCACCGTCGTCACGGGCCGCGTCGAGACCGGCATCGTCAAGGTTGGCGAGGAAGTCGAAATCGTCGGCATCAAGGACACCAAGAAGACGACCGTCACGGGCGTCGAAATGTTCCGCAAGCTGCTCGACCAGGGTGAGGCGGGCGACAATATCGGCGCGCTGATCCGCGGCGTCGGCCGCGAAGAGGTGGAGCGCGGCCAGGTTCTGGCCAAGCCCGGCTCGATCACGCCGCACACCGAGTTCACGTCGGAAGTCTATGTGCTGTCGAAGGACGAAGGCGGTCGTCACACGCCCTTCTTCGCCAACTATCGTCCGCAGTTCTACTTCCGCACCACGGACGTCACCGGCGAGGTCATCCTCCCCGAGGGCACCGAGATGGTCATGCCGGGCGACAACGTCCAGCTGTCGGTCAAGCTGATCGCCCCGATCGCCATGGACCAGGGCCTGCGCTTCGCGATCCGCGAAGGCGGCCGCACGGTCGGCGCAGGGGTTGTGGCTTCGATCACAAAGTAATATAGGGCCGCGAGCCGCGCGATTCGGACCGATTCGCGCGGCTCGTAGCTTAAAGGTTTTTGATGGCCGGTCCGGCTTCCTGAGCGGAAGTCGGAGCAGGCCATTTCGGCTCTTTCGCATCGCTAGACGGGATTCGACTGGAACAGTCATGGAAACGCAGAATATTCGCATTCGCCTGAAGGCCTTTGATCACCGCGTGCTCGATCAGGCCACGACCGACATCGCCGACACGGCGCGTCGCACGGGCGCTCTCATTCGCGGTCCGATCCCGCTGCCGACGCGCATCGAGAAATTCACCGTGAACCGCGGCCCGCACATCGACAAGAAGTCGCGCGAGCAGTTCGAGGTTCGCACGCACAAGCGGCTGCTCGACATCGTGCAGCCCACCCCGCAGACGGTCGACGCGCTGATGAAGCTGGACCTTGCTGCCGGTGTGAATGTCGAGATTAAGTTGGCTTAATAAGCCAGCGTGCTCCGGACTTGTTCCGGAGTCCAGGGGTGAAGCGGCCGACAGGCCGCGCTGAAGCCGCCCTGGGTTCCTGCTTTCGCAGGAACACACCAAGGTTTCGGAGGATACCGCCGGATTTATCCGGGCTGCGTCCCCCGTCTCGCCGCCAACCCACGGGAAGGCGGCACCTCAGCCCGGACGGGGCGATGCATCGAAATTTCGGGCTGGGAGGGTTCCGTTGAGGCGCGCCTCAATGGGTCCCGCAAGCCGTGCGGAATGGTCCGCCCGGCCTCTGTTGAGGAGTATGGATCATGCGTACTGGCGTGATCGCGAAGAAAATGGGGATGACCCGCCTGTTTCAGGACGACGGCCGCCACGTGCCCGTCACCGTCCTGAGCCTCGAAGGCTGCCAGGTCGTCTCCGTCCGCGATAAGGAGCGCGACGGCTATGTGGCCGTGCAACTGGGTGCCGGGTCGGCCAAGGCGAAGAATGTCGCCAAGCCGCAGCGCGGCGCCTATGGCAAGGCCGAAGTCGAGCCGAAGGCGAAGCTCGTCGAATTCCGCGTCGCCGACGACGCGGCGCTCGACGTCGGCGCCGAACTGTCGGCCGACCATTTCGTTGCCGGCCAGATCGTCGACATCCAGGGCGTGACGCAGGGCAAGGGCTTTGCCGGTGCGATGAAGCGCTGGGGCTTCGGCGGCATGCGCGCCACCCACGGCGTCTCGATCAGCCACCGCGCCCACGGTTCGACCGGCAACCGCCAGGACCCCGGCCGCGTGTTCAAGAACAAGAAGATGGCGGGCCACATGGGCGCGCGCAACCGCACGCAGCAGAATCTCGAAATCGTCCGCACCGACGCAGAGCGCGGCCTTCTCTTCGTCAAGGGTTCGGTGCCCGGCTCGAAGGGCGGCTGGCTGCTCGTCCGCGACGCGGTGAAGCTGCCGCGCCACCCCGAGGCCCCCTATCCGGCAGGCATCAAGAGCGCGGCCAACAGCAACAACGCCCCGGCGGAAACCCCTGCGGACGCAGCGGTCGAAGCCCCCGCGGCCGACGCACAGGAGTCCTGATCATGAAGGTCAAGGTTCAAACGATTGACGGCAAGGCCGGCACCGACATCGATCTGAACGACGATGTTTTCGGCGTCGATCCGCGTGCCGACATCCTGCACCGCGTCGTTGCGTGGCAGCTCGAAAAGCGCCGCGCCCCGGCTCGGGCCGCGCGCGAGCGCAGCGACGTCGCCCGCACCGGCAAGAAGTTCGGCCGCCAGAAGGGCGGCGGCACCGCCCGCCACGGCGACCGCAAGGCGCCGATCTTCATCGGCGGCGGCAAGGCGCACGGTCCCCGCGCGCGGACGTTCGGCCATTCGCTGAACAAGAAGATCCGCACGCTCGGCCTGAAAATGGCGCTCAGCGACAAGGCGAAGGGCGGCAAGCTGGTCGTCCTCGACACGCTGGAGTTGAAGGACGCCAAGACCAAGGCGCTTGCTGGCAAGCTCGGCAAGCTGGAACTCGGCAACCGCGCACTGTTCATCGACGGCGATGCGGTCCACGAAAGCTTCGCCACGGCGTCGGCCAACATCGTCGGCGTCGATGCGCTGCCGGCGATCGGGGCCAATGTCTATGACATCATCCGTGCCGACACGCTGGTCCTGACCCGCGCGGCGGTCGAAAAGCTGGAGGCACGCTGCAATGGCTAAGGCAAAGACCGTCGATGCGCGTCACTATGACGTGA
Source organism: Alphaproteobacteria bacterium HGW-Alphaproteobacteria-13 (assembly GCA_002842935.1). Lineage (GTDB taxonomy): Bacteria > Pseudomonadota > Alphaproteobacteria > Sphingomonadales > Sphingomonadaceae > Sphingopyxis. The sequence continues at coordinate 9,040 of PHEM01000046.1, forward strand.
TCCTCGCTCCGGTGATCACGGAAAAGTCGACGCTGCTCAGCGAAAACAACGCCGTGGTGTTCAAGGTCGCGAACGACGCGACCAAGCCCGCGATCAAGGCCGCCGTCGAGGCGCTGTTCGATGTGAAGGTCGTCGGCGTCAACACGCTCGTCACCAAGGGCAAGAAGAAGCTCTGGAAAGGCAAGCCCTACACCCGCAGCGACGTGAAGAAGGCGATCGTCCGCCTGGCCGAAGGCCAGTCGATCGACGTCACCACGGGCGTCTGACGGATAGGGGAAGGCAGAGAAAATGGCACTCAAATCCTATAATCCGACCAGCCCCGGCCAGCGCGGCCTGATTCTGGTCGACAAGTCGGCGCTGTGGAAGGGCAAGCCCGTCAAGGCGCTGACCGAAGGCAAGCGCAAGACCGGCGGCCGCAACAACAAGGGCCATGTGACCTCGCGCGGCATCGCGGGCGGCCACAAGCAGAAGTACCGCTTCATCGACTTCAAGCGTCGCAAGTGGGACATGCCGGCCACGGTCGAGCGTCTGGAATATGACCCCAACCGCACAGCCTTCATCGCGCTGGTGAAATATGAGGACGGTGAACTCGCCTATATCCTCGCGCCGCAGCGCTTGGCGGTCGGCGACACCGTCGTCGCGGGCAAGAAGACCGACGTGAAGCCGGGCAATGCGATGGAATTGTCGCAGATGCCGGTCGGCACGATCGTCCACAATATCGAGATGAAGCCGGGCAAGGGCGGCCAGATCGCCCGCTCGGCCGGCACCTATGCGCAGGTCGTCGGTCGTGACCGCGGTCTCGTCATCGTGCGTCTCGGCTCGGGCGAGCAGCGCTACATTCGCGGCGAGTGCATGGGCACGGTCGGCGCGGTGTCGAACCCGGACAACCAGAACACCAATCTGGGCAAGGCCGGTCGCGGCCGCTGGATGGGCAAGCGTCCGCTGACGCGCGGCGTCGCCAAGAACCCGGTCGATCACCCGCACGGCGGCGGCGAAGGCCGCACTTCGGGCGGCCGTCACCCGGTGACCCCGTGGGGCAAGCCGACCAAGGGCGCCCGTACCCGCCACAACAAGTCGACCGACAAGATGATCATCCGGTCGCGTCACGCGAAGAAGAAGAGGTAAGCCATGGCTCGCTCGGTCTGGAAAGGTCCCTTCGTCGACCTTCATCTCCTCAAGAAAGCCGAATCGGCCCAGGACGGCGGCAGCTCTGCCCCGATCAAGACCTGGTCGCGCCGGTCCACCATCCTGCCGCAGTTCGTCGGGCTGACCTTCAACGTCTACAACGGCCGCAAGTTCGTGCCGGTGTCGGTCAATGAAGACATGGTCGGCATGAAGCTGGGTGAATTTGCGCCGACGCGCTTCTTCCCCGGTCACGCGGCCGACAAGAAGGGCAAACGCTAATGGGCAAGGAAAAGTCCCCCCGCCGCGTTGCGGATAATGAGGCGCTGTCGGTCGGCACGCAGATTCGCGGCTCGGCGCAGAAACTGAACCTCGTCGCCGCGCTGATCCGCGGCCGCAAGGTCGAGGACGCGCTGAATGTCCTCGCCTTCTCGAAGAAGGCGATGGCCGTCGATGTCCGCAAGGTTCTGGCGAGCGCGATCGCGAACGCGGAGAACAACCACAATCTCGACGTCGACGCGCTGGTCGTCAAGGAAGCGAGCGTGGGCAAGTCGATCTCGATGAAGCGCTGGCATGCGCGCGGCCGCGGCAAGTCGACGCGGATCGTCAAGCCGTTCAGCCGCATCCGCATCGTCGTGCGCGAACAGGAAGAAGAGGCGTAAGATGGGCCAGAAGAGCAATCCGATCGGCCTGCGCTTGCAGGTCAACCGCACCTGGGACAGCCGCTGGTTCGCCGAGGGCCAGGACTATGGACGCATGCTTGTCGAGGATCTGAAGATCCGCAAGTTCGTGTTCAAGCACCTGCCGCAGGCTGCGATCTCGAAGGTCGTGATCGAGCGTCCCGCGAAGCTGTGCCGCGTGTCGATCTATGCCGCCCGTCCGGGCGTCATCATCGGCAAGAAGGGCGCCGACATCGAAAAGCTGCGCAAGCAGCTGGGCGAGATGACGGGCAGCGACGTGTCGCTGAACATCGTTGAAATCCGCAAGCCCGAAGTCGATGCGAAGCTTGTCGCGCAGGGCATCGCCGACCAGCTCGAACGCCGTGTCGCCTTCCGCCGTGCGATGAAGCGCGCGGTGCAGTCGGCGATGCGTCTGGGCGCCGAAGGTATCCGCATCAACTGCGCGGGCCGTCTGGGCGGCGCGGAAATCGCGCGCACCGAATGGTATCGCGAAGGCCGCGTGCCGCTGCACACGCTGCGCGCCAACGTCGATTATGCCGAAGCCGAAGCGCACACCGCTTACGGCGTGTGCGGCATCAAGGTGTGGATCTTCAAGGGTGAGATCCTGGGCCACGACCCGATGGCGACCGACCGGCTGATGCTCGACGCGCAGACGTCGGGCGTGCGCCCGGCGCGCGATGATCGCCGCTAAGGACTGCTGACATGCTGCAACCGAAAAAAACCAAGTTCCGCAAGGCCTTCAAGGGCCGCATCCACGGCAATGCCAAGGGTGGCACCGACCTGAACTTCGGCTCCTATGGCCTGAAGGCGATGGAGCCGGAGCGCATCACTGCGCGCCAGATCGAAGCGGCGCGTCGCGCGATCAGCCGCGCGATCAAGCGTCAGGGCCGCCTGTGGATTCGTATCTTCCCCGACGTCCCCGTGTCGTCGAAGCCCGCCGAAGTCCGCATGGGTAAGGGCAAGGGTTCGCCCGAATTCTGGGCCGCCCGCGTCAAGCCCGGCCGCATCCTGTTCGAACTGGACGGCGTGTCGGGACCCGTGGCCGCGCTGGCGTTCGAACGCGCGGCGATGAAGCTGCCGATCAAGACGAAGGTCGTCGCCCGCCTCGGCGACACCTCGCACCTGGAGGGTTGAGGGCCATGGCCAAGACCGAAGATCTGACCAAGAAGACCGACGACCAGCTCGCCGAACAGCTTGGCGAACTGAAGCGCGAGGCGTTCAACCTGCGTTTCCAGGCCGCCACCGGGCAGCTTGAGAAGCCGTCGCGGGTCAAGGAAGTGCGCCGCACCATCGCGCGCGTCAAGACCGAGCAGACCGGGCGCGCGCGCTCGGCCGCCAAGTAAGGAGACCGACCATGCCGAAGCGCATTTTGACCGGCACGGTGGTGTCCGACAAGGGCGACAAGACCGTCGTGGTGAAAGTGGAGCGCAAGGTGAAGCACCCGCTCTACGGCAAGATCATCCGCCGTTCGAAGAAGTACCACGCCCATGATGAGGGCAACAGCATCAAGGCTGGCGAAACCGTCCGCATCGAAGAGACGCGGCCGATCTCGAAGCTGAAGACGTGGAAGGTGCTCGACAAGGTCGAAACCTCCACCAAGCCGAAAGCGGCGGCTGCTTCGGTCGAAGCCGAGTCTTAAGATTTTCACGGAACCGCCGGGACGGCCCGGTAGGCCAAGGAAGAAGGAAATGCATCAATGATCCAGATGCAGTCACAATTGGACGTCGCCGACAACAGCGGCGCGAAGCGCGTCCAGTGCATCAAGGTGCTGGGCGGCTCGAAGCGCCGCACTGCCGGTGTCGGCGACGTCATCGTCGTGTCGATCAAGGAAGCCCAGCCGCGCGGCAAGGTGAAGAAGGGCGACGTGCATCGCGCCGTCATCGTCCGCACCGCGAAGGACGTGCGCCGCGCCGATGGCTCGGTGATTCGTTTCGACAGCAACGCCGCCGTGCTCGTCAACAAGAATGAAGAGCCGATCGGCACGCGTATCTTCGGTCCCGTCGTCCGCGAACTGCGCGGCAAGGGCTATATGAAGATCATCAGCCTGGCGCCGGAGGTGCTCTGACCATGGCGAACAAGATCAAGAAGGGTGACACGGTCGTCGTCCTGTCCGGCAAGGACAAGGGCAAGACTGGCGAAGTGACGCTGAGCCTGCCGAAGGACGGCAAGGTCGTCGTCGCGGGCGTCAACATCATCACCCGCCACAAGAAGCCGAGCCAGCAGGACCCGCAGGGCGGGCTGGAACGCAAGGAAGCGCCGCTGCACGTCAGCAAGGTCGCCGTCGCCGATCCCAAGACCGGCAAGCCGACGCGCGTCCGCTTCGAAACCAAGGACGGCAAGAAGGTCCGCGTGGCCGTGAAGTCCGGGGAGACCATCAATGGCTGACAAATATACCCCGCGCATGCGCTCGCGCTATGACGATGTGATCGTCAAGGCGATGACCGAGAAATTCGGTTACAAAAACGCGATGGAAGTGCCGAAGATTGAGAAGATCGTGCTCAACATGGGCGTCGGCGAAGCCACGCAGGACAAGAAGAAGGTCGAATCGGCGGCTGCCGAGATGGAGCTGATCGCGGGCCAGAAGCCTGTCGTGACCAAGGCCAAGAAGTCGATCGCCCAGTTCAAGCTGCGCGAAGGCATGCCGATCGGCTGCAAGGTGACGCTGCGCCGCGAGCGGATGTACGAGTTCCTCGACCGGCTGATCACCATCGCGATGCCGCGCATCCGCGACTTTCGCGGCGTGTCGGCGAAGAGCTTCGACGGGCGCGGCAACTATGCCATGGGCCTGAAGGAACAGATCATCTTCCCCGAGATCAACTATGACCGCATCGACACGGTGCGCGGCATGGACGTGATCGTCACCACGACGGCGAAGACGGACGATGAAGCCCGCGAACTGCTCCGGCTGTTCGGCTTCCCCTTCCCGATCGAGGCACAGGAAAAGGAAGCCGCCTGATCCCTTCGGGGATCGGCAGGCTCTTTCAAGAAGGAAAGAGAACTTAAGTCATGGCGAAACTGAGTTCGGTGAACAAGAACGAGCGTCGCAAGCAGCTGGTGAAGAAATATGCCGGCCGCTATGCGAAGCTGAAGGCGATTGCGGCGGATAGCTCGCTCGACGACAGCGAGCGTCTGATCGCGCGCCTCAAGATGGCGGAAATCCCGCGCAACGCGAACCCCACCCGCATCCGCAACCGGTGCGAGCTGACGGGCCGCCCGCGCGCCTATTACCGCAAATTCCGGCTGTGCCGCGTGCAGCTCCGCGATCTGGCCAACAAGGGCCAGCTTGCGCCGGAATATCTGGCCATCAACCCTAACGGCGTCGTCCCGACGCTGGTGCATGATGGCCAGCCGATCACCGATTCCAGCGTCATCGTGGAATATCTCGACGAGGTCTTTCCCGAGCCCGCACTGACTGCGCTCGATGCCGCCGGGCGTGCCCGTGTCCGCGCCTGGATGCGATTTCTGGAAGAGGTGCCGACCTACGCGGTGCGGGTTCCATCATTCAACCGCGCCTTCCTGAAGCGCTTTAGCGGGATGACGCACGAGCAGTTCGTGGACGAGCAGGCAGGGCCGCGGCCGCTGCGCAAGCACTTTTACCTGAAGATGTCTGAACAGGGTTTCGGCGCGCAAGCGGTG
>PHEM01000462.1 GCA_002842935.1 Alphaproteobacteria bacterium HGW-Alphaproteobacteria-13
GGTATGAAAAAACTAGCCAGGCCTTCGTCGTCTTCCTGCTGGTGCGGCAGGCGAGCAAGGTCATCGCCATGCCGGACGCCGGGCCGACCGAAGTCGATATCCTCACCGAAATCCGCGACGAATTGCGCAAGAAATAGTTTTTGCGCTTCGAACCCGCCCGCGCCCTTTCAAAGCGCGGGCGGCTTTCCTATATGGGTCGTGCCGGTTTCGGCCGGCTATGAGGATAAATGGTGTCGTGGAATAGACACAGCGGACCCGGGGGCAGTACCCGGCGGCTCCACCACAAATCCGCCCTCCGGCAACGGGATGCGGGCTTTTGACGGGGCCGAACCAGGATCGACGTGTGTTCAAAGACGATATTTTCTTCCGGGCTGAGTAACCCGTTAAAGGCTCAAAACCTATAAGTGCCAACGACAACGAAGCACTTGCTCTTGCTGCCTAACCGATAGGCCTCGCGGCCGAAGGTTAGACAAATAGAACGCGGTTCGGACCGAACCGGGCAACAGAATCGGATACCAGCGGCTGGGGACGAGCCGGGCAACAGAATCGTCCCACCTTTCCCCATTCATCCGTCATCGGTCCCGCTTCACGGCGCGAAGAAGGCCGCCTCGACGCGCAGCGCATTCTGCACGATCATCACGCCCGGCACCGACCTGGCGAGGTCGGCCGCGCGGCGTTTCGCGCTTTTGCCGTCGACCCGGCCCGTCAGCGTGACTTCGCCGTCCTCGACCGCGACCCGGATGGCGGAGGCGTCGAGCCAGCCGTCTTCGGTCAGCACGTCGTTCAGATGATCGCGGATGCGCTCGTCGGGGCGGATATGATCGATCGGCCCGCGTCCGCGATGATCGGGCTTGCCGGGGCGCGGTGCGGGATCGTCGCCGAACCAGGCGCGCAATTCGTCGCCCGCGCGCTCGAAAAAGTCGCGCTCGTTGCCCGGCCAGCCGTGGAGGCTGGCGAAATCGCCCGATGCCCGGCGCCTGTCGCCGCCGTTTCGATCCGGATATATCGGTTTTCTCACGTCCGTCTCCTCGTCTCTCAGGGGGCGGCGTAACGGCGGCCGCCCCTGCTTGCGGGAATCGACGCGCATGGCGCCGCCGAGTTCCCTGCTTTTCGACGAAAGGAGCGGCCGGGCTATTTGCCCTGGAACGCGGTCTTGCGCTTTTCCTGGAAGGCGAGGACGCCTTCCGCCGCGTCGGCGCTGTTGCCCGCGATGAACTGGCCCTGCGCTTCGGTGTCGAGCGTGTCGGCGTAGCTTTGCGACAGCCCCTGGCGCAGTATCTTGCGCATTGTGCCGAGCGCGACGGTCGGGCCGTTCGCCAGCCGCGCGGCCAGCGCCCTCGCTTCGTCCAGCAGCACGGCGTCATCGACGCATTTATAGACGAGGCCCCATTCGGCGGCCTGCTCGCCGGAGATTTTCTCCCCCAGCATCATCATCTGCGCCGCGCGCGGCAGGCCGATCAGGCGCGGCAGCAGCCACGACGATCCGCCGTCGGGAACCAGGCCGATGTTGACGAAGGCCTGAAGGAAATAGGCGCTCTTGCCTGCGATGGTGAAATCGCCCGACAGGCCGAAGCTGCACCCGACGCCCGCCGCCGGTCCGTTGACCGCGACGACCACGGGAATGTCGAGGTTCGCGAGCGACAGCAGCATCGGATTATAATGGTTGCGCAGCACTCTGCGGCTGTTGACGCCGCCGCCCACGGCCGACGAGGCGCGGTCGCCGCCCAGATCCGCGCCCGAACAAAAGCCGCGCCCTTCGCCCGTGATGAGCAGCGCGCGCGCGCCCAGCGCGGGCAGATAGTCGAACGCCGCGCGAATCTCGTCGGCCATCGCGGGCGGCATCGAGTTCAGCCGGTCGGGCCGGTTGAGCGTGATCGTCGCGATATTGTCGGCGACATCGAACTTGATGGTGTCGAAGCTGGGCAGGTCGGTCATGGGGAAAGAGTCCTCTCGCGGCAGGTTTACCTTTACGTTCACGTAAAGATTTGGCCGATTTGCGACGGGAACGCAAGGGGGACGGTTGTGGACGCCCAAGGACGCTCACTCCCCTTCAGGGGAGAGATACGCAGGCTTGCCGGCTTGTCCGGCTAGCCGCAGTTGAGAGGGGGAGAGCGAAGCGCTTCCTTCCCCCTCTCCCAACCCTCTCCCCTGAA
>PHEM01000463.1 GCA_002842935.1 Alphaproteobacteria bacterium HGW-Alphaproteobacteria-13
GCGCGACGCTCGACGGCCATTGGGATCGGCGGCTGCGCAAGGGGCAGGTGCGGCCCGACATCAGCATCGACCTGCACGGCCATACGCTCGCCAGCGCGCAGGCGCTGCTGGACGAGGCGATCGGCCGCGCGCTGATGCGCGGCGCGCGCGTGCTGCTGGTGGTCGCGGGCCGCCTGCGTCCCCGCGCCGACCGCCTGCCGCAGATGCAGGGGCTTCCCCGCCCGCGCGGCGCGATCCGCGCTTCCCTCCCCGATTGGCTCGCGGCGTCGCCCTTCGCCGACCGCATCGTCGCGCTGCGCCCCGCGCATGTCAGCCATGGGGGGGCGGGGGCGGTCTATGTGATCCTGCGGCGGGGGCGGGAAGACTGATCTCACACAAAGGCACGAAGGCACGAAGATAAACCCAAAACCGTTTGCCCTGAGCTTGTCGAAGCCTGTCCTGAGCGCCTGCCTTGGCAGGCAGTCGAAGGGGGCTGTTCTTTTCTTCAAGCGTGGCAAAGAACGGTGCTTCGACACAGCACGAACGGATGAGAGGGAATCTTTGTGCCTTCGTGCCTTTGTGTGAGACTATTCCACACCCAAAGCCCGCGCCAAAATCCCGCGATAGATGGCGGTCAGCCGGTGCAAATCCTCCACCGCCACGGCTTCGTCCAGCTTGTGCATCGTCGCGTTGGTCAGCCCGAATTCGACCACGGGACACAGCGCATGCAGGAAGCGCGCGTCGGACGTGCCGCCGGTCGTCGACAGCTCCGGCGTCAGGCCGGTCTCGGCGCGGATCGCCTCCGCGACCAGATCGGACAGCGCGCCCGGCGGGGTCAGAAACGCCTCGCCCGAAATCTTGCCCGTGACCTTGGCCAGCGGCTCGACGTCCTGCGCCAGCCGCTCGACCATCGCGATCAGGTCGGCGCCCCGGTGGCGGTCGTTGAAACGGATCGACAGCCGCGCGCGGGCGGAGGCGGGGATGACGTTGGTCGCGCCGTTGCCGACGTCGATGTCCGTGAACTCGATATTCGACGGCTGGAACCAGTCGGTCCCCGAATCGAGGCTGACGGCGTCGATCGCGCTCAATATCCGCACCAGCTTGGGGATCGGATTGTCGGCGAGGTGCGGATAGGCGACATGGCCCTGCGTCCCCGGCACGTCGATCCAGATATTGACCGACCCGCGCCGCCCGATCTTCATCATGTCGCCAAGCCGCTGCGCCGACGTCGGCTCGCCGACCAGGATCATGTCGGGCTTCAGCGCCCGCGCGTCCATATGTTCCATCAGCGCACGCGTGCCGAAGATCGCGGCGCCTTCCTCGTCCCCCGTGACGATCAGGCTGACGGTGCCCGCGTCGGCGGGAATATCGGCGACGGCGGCGGCGAACGCCGCGACCGCCCCCTTCATGTCGACCGCGCCGCGCCCATAGAGCAGGTCGCCACGTATTTCGGGGACGAAGGGATCGCCGGTCCAGCCGACGCCCGGCGGCACGACGTCGAGATGCCCGGCAAAGCCGAAATGCACCGGACCCGCGCCGCGTCGCACGGCGAGCAGATTTTCGACCGGCCCATCCGGCTCGATCCCGTCGAAGAAGCGCTCGACCGCGAAGCCGAGCGGCGTCAGGGCATCCTCCAGCACGTCGAACACCGCGCCGGTCGCGGGCGTGACGCTGGGCGCGGCGATCAGCGCCTTGGCGAGGGCGACGGGTTCCATGGGGCGTGTCATCACCGCCCTTTATCCGTTCAGCCGATTGCCTTCAACGTCGCCGAAGGAATGAACGAGCTTATGTTTTCTTCGTCACCCCGGACTTGATCCGGGGTCCCGCTTTCGGACGGCGCTGATCGGGACCCCGGATCAAGTCCGGGGTGACGAAAAAGAATCAACCGGCGTCATTGCCGCCCGCGCCGCTGTCGCCGCCCAGCGCGCGGAACAGGGCGATGCGCGTGCGGACGAGCAAGAGCTGCGTCGCGATCTCTCCGCGCCGCGCCGCATAGAGGCTGCGCTGCGCGTCGAGGCTGGCGAGGAAGCTGTCGACTCCGCCCTTGTAGCGCGCGTCTGCCAGCACCGCCGTGTCGGACGCGGCGGCGGTGTTCGCGGCGGCGGCGCGGGCGCGCTCGGCGATCGTGCCTTGTACCGCCAGCGCGTCGGCGACGTCGCGGAAGGCCGCCTG
>PHEM01000464.1 GCA_002842935.1 Alphaproteobacteria bacterium HGW-Alphaproteobacteria-13
CTCACCATCCGTCAGCCTCCATGCTGACACCCTATGAATCACTCAAATATCCGCTTGGGAACCCCCTATTTGATGACACGCCCAAGTTCAGCATGACGGGAATTGGGAGGGACCGCAAACTACGTCGTTACCCTCGTCCCCTACCCCGCCGGCAACCGCAGCCGCACCAGCGCCCCCCCCATGTCCTCGCTTTCCTCCAGCGTGACGCTGCCGCCGTAAATCTCCGCGACGTCGCGCACGATCGCCAGCCCCAGCCCCGTCCCCGGCTTGCCGCTGTCGAGCCGCACGCCGCGGTCGAAGATGCGCTCGCGGTCGGCAGGCGAGATGCCGGGACCGTCGTCCTCGACCAATATCTCCGCCATCGCCCCGTCGCGCCCGATCGTCACGAAGACGCTGCCGCCGCCATATTTGGCCGCATTCTCCAGCAGATTGCCGACCAGTTCGTCGAGGTCCTGCCGCTCGACACGCACCACCAGCCGCTTGTCGCCCGCCGCGTCGAGCCGCACCTTGGGATAGAGCGCCGCGACCGCGCGCGACACGCTTTCGACGCTGTCCCACACCGTCGCGCGCGCCTGCGCCGCGCCGCGCCGCCCCACGGCGCGCGCGCGGGCCAGGTGATGCTCGACCTGCCGCTGCATCGTCGCCGCCTCGCGCCGCACCGTCTCCGCCAGCGGCGCGTCGGAACCCGTCGCACTGTTGACCAGCACCGTCAGCGGAGTCTTCAGCGCATGGGCAAGGTTGCCCGCGTGCAGCCGCGCCTCTTCGGCCTGCTTTTCATTGTGCGCGAGCAAGGCGTTCAATTCGTCGACCATCGGCTGCACTTCCAGCGGCATCGGCGCGAGGATGCGCGGGTTCTCCCCGCCGCGCATCGCCGCGATCGCGCGGCGGATATGGCGCAGCGGCCACAGCCCGTAAAAGGTCTGAAGCGCCGCGAGGATGATCAGTCCCAGCCCCAGCAGCGCCAGACTGGGGATAAGCACCGCCCGCACGGCGCGCAGCTGCTCGTCCAGCGTCTCGCGCGACTGGGCGATCTGGAAGCGCCAGTTGGTGCGGCTGCCCGGCAGGATGACGTTGCGTTCCAGCACGCGCAGCTCCTCGTCGGGAAACTGGTTGCTGTCATACATATGGATCGCTTCGTCGACGTGCGGCGTCGGCGCGCTCAGCGTCCGTTCCCACAGCGAGCGCGAGCGATAGGGTTCCTGCGCACCGCCGCTGATCTGCCAGTACAGGCCGCTATAGGGTTCCAGGAAGCGCTGGTCGCCCAGCGGCTCGACCAGCCGGACTTCGCCGTCGGGACCGATCTCCGACGAACGGATCATCGCGATCAGCACATATTCCAGCCCCGAATCGAAATTGCGCGTGATCGCGCTCGTCAGCACGCGGTCGAGCGCGAAGCCGCCGCCGATCAGCAGCAGCGAGATCCAGATCGCCGCGATCGCGATCATGCGCCGCGCGAGGCTGCCGGTGAGGCGGCTGGTCAGCGCCGGGCGCGGTCCGCCTTCCGATATCTCGCCGACCGTCATCCCGGCGAAGGCCGGGATCTCGCCCTATCGCCATGACGAACCGGCGAGATCCCGGCCTTCGCCGGGATAACGAGCAAGAAAGAAAGATACTTCATTTCAAGATGGTGACATCAGCCCTGCGGATCGTCGAGCTGGTATCCGAGTCCGCGAATGGTGGTGATGATATCGGCGCCCAGCTTTTTGCGGATGCGCGTCACGAACACTTCGATGGTGTTCGAATCGCGGTCGAAATCCTGATCATAGATATGCTCGATCAGCTCGGTGCGCGACACCACCTTGCCCTTGTGATGGAGCAGATAGGACAGGAGCTTATATTCCTGCGCCGTCAGCTTGACCGGCTCGCCGTTCAGCGTCACGCGGCCCGACCGCGTGTCGAGCCGCACCTGGCCCGCGATCAGCTCGCTCGACGCATTGCCCGACGCACGGCGGATCAGCGCGCGCAGGCGGGCGATCAGCTCCTCGGTCTGGAACGGCTTGGCGAGATAATCGTCGGCGCCCGCGTCCAGCCCGGCGACCTTGTCGGACCAGCTGTCGCGCGCGGTCAGCACCAGCACGGGGAAATTGCGCTTCTCGCGCCGCCAGCGGTCGAGCACGGTCAGCCCGTCGATTTCGGGCAGGCCGAGGTC
>PHEM01000465.1 GCA_002842935.1 Alphaproteobacteria bacterium HGW-Alphaproteobacteria-13
CTTCAAATACACTGGAAGATATTAGCTTTAATACCTTGCCAGGAAATAGATTGCAAATAGCATTGCGCATGGCAGAGCCGGCAACAGCCCCGTTAAGTTTTACGATTAACGACCCGGCCCGAATCTCTCTGGATCTTCTCGAAACAAAAAATAATCTTCCACAAAAATCCTTGCCTATTGGCCTTGGACTGGCACGATCAATAACTACTGCTGAAGCCAAGGGACGTACCCGTGTAGTACTTAATCTAGCGCAACTCGTCCCATACAGTACAGAGGTAGATGGCAATACCATCTATCTGACTCTCGAAAACGAAACGGGCCTTTCGCAGGGTAAAGAAACGATTTCAAGTACCGCTTCCATCACTAGTAGTGCTGCTATGGCCGCCCCACAACTTGACCGAGGTATTGTTGGTATCGATTTTCGCCGCGGAGCAAAAGGGGAAGCACGGGTAATTATAAATTTGTCGAAAAACAACATCCCGGTTGATGTTAATCAGGAAGGCGGGCAGGCGGCTGTGCGCCCCGCTCATCTGGTCGAAGACATAGCCAAGGCGGCGAAAGCGGAACAGGCGATCGCCGCGCGCCGCCTGCGCCAGGAACAGCTCGACCGACAGCGCCTCGTCTTCGGACAGGGCGGCGGGATCGAAACTGTCGCGCAGCGCGGCGGCGCTGGCCTGTTGCAGCATGTGGCGCGCGACCTCCGCCTCGTCGCCGACATCGTTCCAGCGGCCATAGTCGTCGTCGCTGATGCCGCGATAGGCCTTGTCCTGCGGCGACAGCGACAATTGCGCCTCGTCATATTTGCGGAAGAAATCGGCCAGCGCCGCGCCGGGGACCGGGGCGGCGGGCGCGGAGGCGGCCGTCGCGACATCGGTCCGGGATGCCGCCGGTGTGCAGCCCGCGACCGCCAGCGCGGCAAGGGCTGTGGACAGGATGGCGGCGATGTGAAGCTGTGACACGATTTTTCCCCCTTTTTTCACACGGCAAGAGGCTTGCCATAGCGGGTTTGCGCGCGCAATGGCGGCGCATGTCGCTGATCGCCTCCGCCGCCGATGCCGCCTATGCGCTCGTTCGTCCTCTCGTCCACGCAGGCGACGGGGAAGCGGCGCATGATCTGACGCTCGCCGCGCTCCGCGCCTTGCCGCGCGCGCGCCATGCGCTGACCAGTCCCGCGCTGGCGACCGACTTCGCGGGGCTTCGCTTTCCCAATCCGGTCGGTCTCGCCCCCGGCTTCGACAAGGATGCGCGCGTGGCGCAGGCGATGCCGCATTTCGGCTTCGGCTTCGTCGAGGTCGGCACGCTGACGCCGCTGCCGCAGGCAGGCAACCCGCGCCCGCGCCTGTTCCGGTTGACAGAGGACGGCGCGGTGATCAACCGCATGGGCTTCAACAACGGCGGGCAGGCGGCGGCGGCGGAGCGGATTCGCCGTCTGCGCCATTGCGGCCTGCTGGTGCCGCTGGGCATCAACATCGGCGCCAACAAGGACAGCGCCGACCGCATCGCCGATTATGCGAAGGGCACGGCGGCGATGGCGCCGCTCGCCGACTATCTGACCGTCAACATCTCTTCGCCCAACACGCCCGGCCTGCGTGCCTTGCAGGATCGCGGCGCGCTGGAGGCGTTGCTCGACGGCGTCGCGGCGGCGCAGCCCGACGGGGCGGCCAAGCCCGTCTTCCTGAAAGTTGCGCCCGACCTGGAACCTGCCGACATCGACGATATCGTCACGGTCGCTTTCGACAAGGGATTGGCGGCGGTGATCGTGTCGAACACCACCATCACGCGCCCGCCGCTCGCCTCGCGTCATGCGAGCGAGGCGGGCGGGCTGTCGGGCGCGCCGCTGGCCGCGCTCGCGCTGCAACGAGTGAAGGACTTCCGCGCCGCGAGCGGCGGCAGGCTGCCGCTGGTCGCCGCGGGCGGCATCGCCTCGGCCGAGCAGGCATGGGAGCGGATATGCGCGGGCGCGGGGCTGGTGCAGATTTATTCGGCGATGGTCTATGAAGGGCCGGGGCTGGCGGGCCGCATCGCGCGCGGACTGGAGGAACTGGCCGCGCGCGAGGGGTTCGCGCGTGTGGGCGATGCGGTGGGGATGGGCGAATAACGCCCCTCCCGCAGGCGGGAGGGGCAGCGAGACTTG
>PHEM01000466.1 GCA_002842935.1 Alphaproteobacteria bacterium HGW-Alphaproteobacteria-13
CATCGGACGTTGGGGGCGCAGGACGGGACGGTGAAGCTGGCCCGGCAGCTTCGGCGTGAGATGACGCTGCCGGAGGGGTTGTTGTGGCGCGAACTGCGCGGTCGGCGGACGGGGCTGAAGTTTCGGCGCCAGTTTCCGATTATGGATTACGTCGCCGATTTCGCGTGCGTGGAGGTTCGCTTGCTTATCGAGATCGACGGCATCGCGCACGATATGGCGGACCGGCCTGAACGCGATGAACGGCGCGACCGGATATTGAACGATAGGGGGTGGCGGATCATGCGGATAACGGCAGGCGAGGTCTTTAAGGATGTGACGGCGGTGGCACAGTCGATTGCAGCGCTGGCCGAGAGCTTACGGCCCCTCCACCATCCTGCGGATGGTCCCCCTCCCCGTGCCGGGGAGGAATTAGCATGATCCAGTCCCTCCTCATCGCCAATCGCGGCGAAATCGCCTGCCGGATCATCCGCACCGCGCGGGCGATGGGCATTCGCACGGTTGCGGTTTATTCCGACGCCGACGCCAATGCACTCCACGTGCGCGAGGCCGACGAGGCCGTGCATATCGGGCCGTCCCCGGCGCGCGAATCCTATCTGATGGGCGAGAAGATCATCGCCGCCGCCAAGGCGAGCGGAGCGGGGGCCATCCATCCCGGCTATGGCTTCCTGTCCGAAAATGCCGAATTCGCGCAGGCGGTGATCGACGCCGAATTGATCTGGGTCGGTCCCGACCCGTCCAGCATCACCGCCATGGGTCTGAAGGACGCCGCCAAGAAGCTGATGGCCGATGCGGGCGTGCCCGTGACGCCCGGTTATATGGGCGAGAATCAGGACCCTAGCTTCCTCGCCGAACAGGCGGCCGAGATCGGCTATCCCGTCCTCATCAAGGCCGTCGCGGGCGGCGGCGGCAAGGGGATGCGCAAGGTCGATGCGCCCACCGACTTCGCCGACGCCCTCGCCTCGTGTCGGCGCGAGGCGGCGTCGTCGTTCGGCAACGATCATGTGCTGATCGAGAAATATATCCTGACCCCGCGCCATATCGAGGTGCAGGTGTTCGGCGACGCGCAAGGCAATATCGTCCATCTGTTCGAGCGCGACTGCTCGCTCCAGCGCCGCCATCAGAAAGTGATCGAAGAAGCCCCCGCCCCCGGCATGGACGCGGCGACGCGGCAGCAGCTTTGCGCCGCCGCCGTGCGCGCGGCAAAAGCGGTCGATTATGTCGGCGCGGGGACGATCGAATTCATCGCCGACGCCAGCGAGGGCCTGCGCGCCGACCGCATCTGGTTCATGGAGATGAACACCCGCTTGCAAGTCGAACATCCCGTGACCGAGGAAATCACGGGCGTCGATCTGGTCGAATGGCAGCTTCGCATTGCATCGGGCGAACCCCTGCCGCTGACGCAGGACGAGATCGCAATCGACGGCTGGGCGATGGAGGCGCGCCTTTATGCCGAGGACCCTGCCAAGGGCTTCCTGCCCTCGACGGGGCGGCTCGACCTGTTCCAGCTTCCCGATCATATCGGCCGCGTCGATACCGGCGTCTATGAAGGCGCAGAGGTATCGCCCTTTTACGACCCGATGATCGCCAAGCTGATCGCGCATGGCGACACGCGCGACGAAGCGCGCGGCACGTTGGCGGCGATGCTGGAGGACAGCGCGGTCTGGCCCGTGCGGACCAACGCCGCCTTCCTGATCCGCGCGCTCGACCATCCCGATTTCGTCGCGGGCACGGTCGATACCGGGCTGATCGGCCGCGATGGCGAGGCGATGGCGGCCGAGCCGGCGCCGTCCCCGCAGGCCCTGACCAACGCCGCGATGGCGATGGTGCCGCGATCCTTGCAGGCGGGTTTTCGCCTCAACGCGCCCGATGTGCGGTCCGCGCCCTTCCTGCTCGACGGCAAGCGTGTCGAAGTCGCGCTCCACGGTCCCGGTGCGGCCGAACCCGCGCCCGCGATGCTGGTGGCCGAGGGCGGCGCGGTTTGGCAGCTCACCCCGTGGCGCGCGGCGGGCGGCGCGGGCGGCGTGGGCGGCGACGGCGCGATCCTCTCCCCCATGCCCGGCAGGATCATCGCCGTCGATGTCGCGGCGGGCGACGCCGTGATTCGCGGGCAAAAGCTGCTGA
>PHEM01000467.1 GCA_002842935.1 Alphaproteobacteria bacterium HGW-Alphaproteobacteria-13
GAGGCGCTGCTGTATGACGGCGATCCCGCCGTGCCCGGCACGCGGGCGACGCGCTTCTTCTATGATTCGCAGGGCCGGGGGCTGGTCAGCGACGCCGCCGTGCTGCCCGACGGGCGCGTGCTGCTGATTCATCGGCGGCTGGGGATCAAGCCCATCTTCACCACCATCGTCGCGCTGGCGGAACCCGCCGACATCGCCCCCGGCGGCACGCTGACCGCGCGGACCATCGGCCGCGTCCCCGCCGCGCTTGCCGACAATTTCGAAGGCGCCGTCGTTTCGTCCGAACAGGGGCGGACGTTCCTGTGGCTGGTGTCGGACAATAATTTCAATCGCTGGCAACGCAGCCTGCTGTTGCAGTTCGAACTTGTCGGCCTGCCGCCGGACAACAAAAAGGCGGCCCGGTAGACAGGCCGCCTTTTGCCTTGTCGATTCGAAGAGGGTTCAGGCGGCCTTTTCGGCCAGCTTCTTCGCCACTTCCTTCTTGACCTTGCGGGCGTTGGCCGAAAGCTGGTCGTCGCCGGTCTTCATCAGCCAGTTGTCGAGACCGCCGTTATGCTCGACCGAGCGCAGGCCGTGCGTCGACACGCGCAGCTTCACGCCCTTGCCCAGCGCGTCCGACAGCAGGGTCACATTCTGCAAATTGGGCAGGAAGGTGCGCTTGGTCTTGTTGTTGGC
The DNA here is from genome assembly GCA_002842935.1 of Alphaproteobacteria bacterium HGW-Alphaproteobacteria-13. Classification (GTDB taxonomy): domain Bacteria; phylum Pseudomonadota; class Alphaproteobacteria; order Sphingomonadales; family Sphingomonadaceae; genus Sphingopyxis. Next base: position 676 of record PHEM01000467.1, read on the forward strand.
GTGGCTCACATTGTGGCCCACCTGGCGGCCCTTGCCGGTCAGTTCGCAAATGCGCGACATGTCTATCGTCCTCACAAAATCTGGTCGGCGCGCCGATCGGGGCGAAAGACGCACCGAAAACCGGATGGGCCGGGAAAGGCGCGCGCTTATCGGCTTGCGGGAGATTCGTCAAGCGCATAGGCCGGTTTCATGGCTCAATTCCCGCTTCCCGACCCGATGCGCCGCGCGCTCGACCTCGCGCGGATCGCCGCCGATTGGGGCGAAGTGCCGGTCGGCGCGGTCGTCGTCAAGGACGGAGAGATCATCGCCGAGGGTCACAACCGCCCGCGCGAATCGCACGACCCGACCGCGCACGCCGAAATCGTCGCGATTCGCGCCGCCGCGGCAAAGCTGGGGAACGACCGCCTCGACGGCTGCGACCTGCATGTGACGCTGGAACCCTGCGCGATGTGCGCGGGCGCCATCGCCCACGCCCGCATCGCGCGCCTCTATTACGGCGCCGACGATCCGAAGGGCGGCGCCGTCGCGCACGGCCCGCGCGTCTTCTCGCAGCCGACTGTGCATCATCGCCCCGAAATCTATGACGGCATCGGCGCGGGCGAGGCGGCGGCCTTGCTCAGGGATTTCTTCGCGGCGCGGCGCTGATTTGAAGCGCCGCGTGCTAAATTCGAACCGTATCCCCGAGCGAAGTCGAGGCAGCGCCGGTGCGGGTTCTCGCTTCGCTCGAACAAGCCCCTCATCTTCGCTCGGGGATGCGGAGGTTTCAGATTTCCAGCATCTGCTCGACCCACTGCGGCACCAGCCGCGTGGCGGGACCATGGCGGGCCTCGTTGAACCAATGGCTGCCCTCGCTTGGTTCCAGATTCAGCTCCAGCGTGCGCGCGCCCGACTGCCGCGCCTCGCGGACGAAGCCCGCGGCGGGATAGACCGCGCCCGACGTGCCGATCGACACGAACAGGTCGGCGCGGTTCAGCGCATGATAGATGGCGTCCATATGATAGGGCATTTCGCCGAACCACACGACGTCGGGCCGCAGATAGCCGGTCATGCCGCACGCTGGACAGGCGGGCCGGTCGATCAGCGTCCCCGTCCACCGGCTGCGCGTGTCGCACGCCGTGCACCAGGCATTGAGATGCTCGCCGTGCATATGCACCAGCCGCTTCGCGCCCGCGCGTTCGTGCAGGTCGTCGATATTCTGCGTGACGATCAGCAGTTCGCCCGGCCAGGCGGCGTCGAGCCGCGCCAGCGCCGCGTGCGCCGCGTTGGGCTGCCGGGTCAGGATCGCTTCGCGCCGTGCGTCATAGAAGCGGTGGACAAGGTCGGGGTCGCGGACGAAGGCTTCGGGCGTCGCGACATCCTCGACGCGGTGCTGTTCCCACAGCCCGCCCGCGTCGCGGAAGGTGTCGATGCCGCTTTCGGCCGATACCCCGGCGCCGGTCAG
>PHEM01000047.1:0-5030 GCA_002842935.1 Alphaproteobacteria bacterium HGW-Alphaproteobacteria-13
TGCACGCCCAGCAACCCCAGCCCGAGGAGTTGGCGGCATGATGCGCGTCCTAAAAATTGGCGTCGGAAGTCAGATTGGGGCTGGACTGTCAGGATATATTGCGGAACTTTCGAGCGCCATGCTCGGCGCCGAGCTGGGGCTGCCTGTCACGCACCTCGACAGCCACGCAAGCTATATCGAGCATTGGCTCAAGCTTCTGAAGGATGACGATCGCGCCATCCTGACCGCTGCAGCCAAGGCCGAAGAAGCAGCGAGCCTGCTGCTGAAGCTCGGCGGGAGGGCCGTGCCTGAACAGTTTGACGACGCGTCTGTCGACGCGCTTGCAGCCTGAGGGAGGCTGCTATGGGCCGATCGGTCAGCTATCCCAGCGGCGCAATCGCCGCCTTCACGGTTCTCGAGGTCGAAGCCGAGGACGACTGGGAATTTGAGTATGAATGGCTGCGTGCCGATCTGTGCGAGCGGGCCGCCAAAGCATTCCCGTCGCTGATCCCGCATGATGGCTGGCGCGGCCGGGAGGACCGGATCCTCATGCGCAATGCCTATGCGGATTTCGGCGTGTCGGTCTATGGCGGGCTGGTGGCTGTCTGGATCGCCGAACGCGATGACGGGGCCTATTGGGACGCCGATTGGCGCACGGCCCGGTCGCCGCGGGCGCGGCGCTGGCTGTCCCAGATCGCATCCCGCTTCGATGCCATGTTCGGCGACTATGATTGCCTCGGGCATATGTCGAACGGAGAGGGTGTCTACGCCAAGCGAGCGGCTTGAGCCGAGCCGGGGCGGTGCATGGCTGAGGCATAGGGCCTGCCCCTGCCAATGGATCTGTTCCGACCGCCCATGGCCTGGCGCCATGCGAGAGAGGCCCTGGGCCAGCCGCCAGTCTTGCGCAACCCGGCTTGGTCGGGCCCGTGTTGGCCTTCGCCCTTGGGCTCAAGGCCTGCCCGCGCCAGCCCGCCAAGCCAGGTTTCCCCTGACGGGTGCGCAACCCTGCCCGAATGCTGGCCCTGACGGGCTCTCGCTGGCGCAGCCATGAACGGGTGCGTCGGCCTCACGTCAGTCAGGAGGAAATCCCATGCACACGTCATTCGCCGACCAACTCGCCGGGCTCGATCTCGCCGGCTTCTCGATTGGACCTGCTCCCGTATCGACAAGCGATTTCCCGGTCCGGGAGGCCGTCGTCCAAACCCTCGAAGCGGTCTGGTCCGATCTCTTCGCCATGGTGTCGGGGACCGCTCTTGAAGCCGACGCCGAAGATCTAGGCTGGGCCTTCGTCAACATCTTTCACCGCTCGGCGGAACGCAAATCGACTGCCCTCGACCGGGCGACCGATGAGGTCCGCGCGCTGATTGCGACGGCTGACGGATCCGAGGTCCACACCCATGAACTCGAGACCCAGGTCGAGCGGGCGCAATGCGCCGAAAGCGCCATGCTTGCGCTCGAAGAGATGCGCGAAGTCGCAGCAGGCCTCTACCTCAACGAGTTCGGTTCCTCCTGGAAGCCCGTCTCCAGCTCGCGCTTCAACCACAGTGCGATGCTGACCTCAGCGCTCGTCGAAGGCCGGGATTTCCTGCGCGCCCGCGCCGAGGCCAACCGCCGTGCGGCCGTGCCCGAAGGAACCCCCGTCGTGTTCGCCGGAGGGCGTACCCGTCATGCTACCGAAGACGATGCCCTGACCTTCGGCAACAATGTCTGGGCCACGCTCGACAAGGTCCGCGACCGCGTGCCGGACATGGTGTTGATCCACGGTGGCGACACCAAGGGGGTCGACCGCCTGGCATCGAGCTGGGCTGAACGTCGCAGCATCCCGCAGGTGACGTTCTCGCTGGATATGCGGTTGGGCGCCCGTGCCGGCTTCAAGCGCAATGAGCGGATGCTCTCGCTCGATCCGCGCTACGTCATCGCCTTTCCGGGCAATGGCGTACTCGAACGCTTGGTGATCGACGCCAAGGCTCGGCGGATCACCGTTGTCGATCGCCGCGGGCCCCTCGGCACCAATCCGAAGAACACTGCGGCCAAGACCGACTAAGGTCCTGTCGGTCTTCGCGCCAGCGCCGGATCGGCGCTGGCGTCGCTCATCAGAGGACAGGCGCGCGCTTGTCGTTTGGAGCCAGCGGATCGTCGTTGGCTCCTTTCTACAGGAGGTATTCCATGATCGATATCGAGGCCGTGATGGCCGACTTTGCCGTCCGCCAGGCCGAGCGGCAGACGCAGGTGGTCGAAGAGATTCAGCAGCTCAAGACCGTCATTCTCCCGCGCTTGCAGGAAGCCGGCATCGCCCGCGTTGAGATCCGCTTTGACGGCTGCGGCGACAGCGGTGCTGTTGAGGAGTGTGTCTGCGTCGATGCAGCCGGTGCGCCGATGCCTTGCCCGGATGTTACGCTGCAGGAAGGCGAAGCAGATACGGCGGATGGTGACGGTTCTGAGCAGTTGCACTCACTCGGGCAGGCTCTCGAACAGTTGACCTATCTGGCGCTCGAACGTCACCACCCTGGCTGGGAGATCAACGACGGTGCCTGCGGCGAACTCGTGATCGATGTGGCTGAAGCGACCTTCGTGCTCGACTGTAGCCTGCGCTTCACCGCGACCGATGATCACTCGACCGAGCTCTAGGAGACCAGGCATGGCTCACTGCTACTACCACGCCCTCTCGTCGGTCCGGAAATGGGGCGGCACGGTCGATGACTATCTCCCGCTGCACCAGTGGTTCGACCAGTCCAAGGCAATCCTGGCAGACCCTCGGCACCGCGCGCTGCGGCACCATGCCGAGGGGATATTCATGCTGGAGGCGATCTTCGGCGAGACCCTTGTCAATGCCGATGGCCGGGTCGTTCCGGTGCGTCTGGTCGGCGAACAGCACGTGCGCGAAGACTTGGGCTCGATCCCCTCCTTTGCCGATTGGGCGCGCTTGATCACGCCGCAGGCCTGGATGCTTCGCGGCAACCCTTTGGACGGCGCTGAAGGGGTGACGATCGACATGCCTGGCCGCGGTGAAGCAGTTGCGCCCAGGAGCGTGCCACCTGCTGAAGCGGTCGGTACCGTGATCTAAGAGGGGGTTCTCCGGTGAAGGGGCGGGGTGGATGATCCTGCCAAGACCGGAGGGAAACGAGTCAGGGCAAACCTGTTCAAGGCATCCAGCTCCACCCGGCTTCGATGCAAACCTGTCCCTGAATCACCCCCCGTCGAGACGCGCAACCCGGATCAGGTCCGACCGAGTTGCCGGGCACGATTTTGCGCATCGCTGGTGCCGAAAACCGGTTCCCACTTTTCGGCGCGATGCTGCGTGCCCGGCTGCCCGCACCACCCGAACCAGTTCCGGGTTTCCCTTCGGTGCGCTTCGCCATGGGGCGCTTCTGCTCGGGTTTTGCAGCCGGGATGGACCCGGAATGCTCGATCAGGAGAAAGCCCATGACCAATCTCGTTATCCTCGTTGGCCGCATCGCTCGCGACCCCGAGACCCGCACCACCCAGGGCGGAACCAGCATCACATCGATCTCGGTCGTGACCGACCGTCCCGCCCGCAAGGATGGCAAGACCTACAAGGACGAAAACGGCTACACCGCCAAGGACAGCGAATTCCACCGGATCACCTGCTTCAACGGCCTGGGTCAGAACGTCGCCAAGTATTGCACCAAGGGTCAACTCGTGACGGTCGAAGGGCGCATCCACTACACCCAGTGGGAAGATCAGAGCGGCACCAAGCGCTACGGCTGCGAGATCATCGCCGACAAGGTCGACTTCCTCACCAAGGGCCGGTCCGGCAGCAACGAAGGTGCTCCCGATATCGACGAGGACTGAATGTCCTTGCCTCACGACAAGGCCCCGGTGGCAGACGCCATCGGGGCCTTTTCATTTGCACGCGTGCGATGCGGCGGCGCGGGGCATCGAACCCCTTGCCGCCGCCGGATGGGTTTTACGCGGGAGCAATCCGCTTCAGCGTCTCCTCGATCCCGAGCGCCATCGATGCGCGAACGATCTGGCGCAACTGCGCCGGATCGATCGTCTCCGCGCCGCACTCGATCAGCAGCTTTCCGAGTTCGGTCGCTGCTTCTTCGCGGAGACGCGCCTCCTCGTTCTCGAGTTGGGCACGCTGTTCACGCAGCTTCTTCAAGGCATCGCGGGCAGTAGGTTTGGACCTGGCCATAGTGCTTCCTTCTTGCTGGCCGTTGGTCCCCTCCGCTGCCGATCTTGGCACTGCGGGCGCATGTAGGAAAATGTTTTGTGGGGCAGGCGTTGCGCTTCTGCGCAGGCGTTGGAGAGGTCTCTCTCGCAGAAAGACCAAGTGTGATGCGGGCTTTGGGGCTGCGTCAAGGACGACGGGGCCCCACCATTTTTACCGGGCAAGCCCGGCAAAAATCGTTGCCCCCATCGCCGCTTCGCGGCCGCTATCGCGGTCCCTGACCCAGCCCGTCACCCACATCCTTCGCAGCTCCTGATGCGACGCATCGAACATCAGGAGGAAAGATCATGTACGCTTCACTGAACATTGCCGCTGCTGGTCCCGCCGCCGATCAGGCAGCCTTCGTTGCAGCTCTCGATCAGGCCCATGCCCGGTCCCTTCACAGCTACTTCACACAGTACGTCCTGACCGATGACGAGGCAGGCTATATCGCGGTCGATGAAGGCGACTACGGCGCCTTGCCCAAGGCCATGCTGGACCGTGTCATCGATACTGTGCCGGGCCGTCTCAGCGATGAATTCTGACTCGCCGGTTTGGGAGGAAGTCCGTCAGGGCTTCCTCCTTTCTTTTTGCTCGTAGACCGTTTCGGCATCCCTCAGCCGGTACGGGAAGGCGGGTCGCCAGCGTCAGTCGGTGGTGTCGGGACGGTCGAGATCGGCGAGCCGCTCCGGCATGCCTAGGACCTTCAACGCCGCGGCCTCGATTGCCTCTGCCTGTGTTGGGAAAGCCTCGGAAGAACTGATCGACACCCCGTTCGGGTAGGTGACTGTCGCCTGGTAGCCGTTGCCCTTCGGTGTCGCACTCAATGTGACCTGTCCCATGCCGCGCTTCCTTGCCGCCCTCATTAGGGCCTGCA
>PHEM01000047.1:5050-19272 GCA_002842935.1 Alphaproteobacteria bacterium HGW-Alphaproteobacteria-13
GGGCCTGCAACATAGGCATCGATACCGTCTGTGCCTATCAGGATCCGAGGGGCGGCAACCTGTTAAGCGCCGCCGATTCTCGGGGTCACAAACCGCATCATCCGTTACAGGCTCAATAGCTGGTTCCTGTCCTCGCAGCTGGGGACTTAGGAGCACACCCTACGCGACAGATCGCAGGCGGGAGGCAGTATAAAATGTATTAAAGACAGTGTGTTGATTGATTTTTGCAAAAGTGGCAGCTTCTCAATCAGAAATGAATGGTCGCCAATCTGCCAATCGGATTTGATTGAATGCAGCCAGGAATGGCGCATTCCTGCGCATCTCGCATGTTCTTGACATGTTCTCGTTTCTGATTTAGACAAGAACAGCCTTTCGCAGTGCGTTCCCGGCTCCTGACCACAAGGAGTCCGTGCATGACACGGCCAAAATCTCTCCAGGTTCACGTCACCGTCGAGCTCGCTGAGCGGGTTCGTGCTGCAGCCAAGCGGCGCGATATCAGCGTCAGCGAATGGATCCGGTCACTGCTTTCGCAGGCATGCGAAAATGACAATCTTGCATCGAAGCTCGAAACATCGGTGGACCGCGTCAGCCGGCAATCGGTGTTCACAATGGTCGGTGTCGATGCCCTTCTCGCAGGGCATGCCGATCATGGTCTGCGTGAGCGAGCCCATCAGGCCTACGCGCGCAAATGCAAGGAACTGGGGCTCACCGCAAACGCCGGCGAGGGAGGTTCCGATGAAGCGTAACCTCGTCAACTTCACGCGCGGAAGTCAGCTGCTCGGGCACTTCAGCTTCATGTTTGCAGCAGGTCTCAAGGGGCCGCTGATCATCGCTGCCATCGGCATTTCCTGGACTAGCTGGTGGACCATTTCGGCAGGGCTGAGCGATCACGAAACCTACCTCGTCTGGATGCGCATTTATGCTGCCATCTACGGCTTCATGGAGTTCGATCCGGCCAAACAGGTCGCACTCGAAACGGGGGTCGGAGGAACCGTCCAGCTCCCCATCATCATGCTCGATGCCTATCCGCCGGTGATCAATGCGTGGGATCATCTGCTCGACTTGCTGGGCGATGCTTTGGTGCGTTCGGCCCTGCTTCTCGTGCCAGCGTTCGTGCTGTTCTACTGGTTCGCAGCCCGCTTCGGCAGCCGCTCGAAGGAGCGCAAGCATGAGCGCGGTGCCATGCTCGTTACACTACCGGAACTGGTCGATGAGCTGCGCGGGCACAACCAGCGCGAGCGCGCCCGAGAGTTGTCGAGCGCCATGGGTTGGAAATGGCATCTGTGTTCGCCCAAGGAACTGTCCGCGGCATTTCCATACCGACCCTCGCATCTTGCGACGGTTGTTTATCCCTGGCGGCTCGAACAGAGCCACGCCATGCTCATCGGGACCACCGGCATGGGCAAGACAGTCGCCATGTCGGATATGATTGCCGAAGCCCGCGGCAAGGGAAAGCGCTGCGTCGTCTTCGACCTCACCGGCGCTTTCATCGAACACTTCTACCAGGCCGACCGGGACATCATTCTGAACCCACTCGACGCGCGCTGTCCGCAATGGAGCCTCTTCGACGAATGCCGCACCGAAGGTGAATTCTGGGCGGCAGCGGAAGCCCTCGTACCCCATGACGGGGGAGGGGAGGCGCAGTTCTGGGTCATCGCGGCGCGTGCGCTGTTCGTTGAATTCTGCCTCAAACTGGTGGCCGAAGGGCGCGGCACCAATGCCGCGCTTGCCCGCGAACTGATGACCGCCGATCTCTCGCGGGTCCACGCCATGATGCGCGGCACGATCGCTGATCCCCTGACCGCTCCTGAAGCCGCGCGCATGGCGGAATCGATCCGGGCAGTGTTCAACGTGAACGCCAAGGCGCTGAAGCTCCTGCCCACTTCCGGGCGCCGCTTTTCGGTCCGCGACTGGATCGAGGAGGGCGCCCATGAAGACGAAGGCACTAACGCCAAAAAAAGTGGCTCGATGGTCTTCATCTCCGCGCGCTACGTCGACATGAGCGTGTGCGCGCAGTTGCTCACGTTGTGGCTCGATACGGCGATGAACACGCTGATGACGATGCCTCGCACAAAGGATCTCAAATGCTGGTTCTTCATCGACGAGCTGGGCGCGCTTCACCGGCTCCCCGCTCTCGAAAAAGGCCTGCAGACGGCGCGCAATTTCGGTGGTGCAATCGTCACCGGCATTCACGCTTATGCCAAGCTCAAGGATGTCTACGGTGAGAACATGGCGATGACGCTTGCATCGCTGGCCCGGACCAAATTGATCCTCGGTACAGCGGACCGCGAGACCGCTACCTGGTGCTCTGACTTCATCGGCCATCGCCAGGTTCGCGACATGGAAGAGGGCTACACCTATGGTTACAACAATGCTCGCGACGCCGTCAGCCTGACACCGCGCAAACATATCGAACCTTTGCTGCTGCCTGACCAGCTGATGAACCTGCCGCGCCTGTCGGGTTTCATCAAATTCCCGGACGGCTTTCCTGCAGCGCCGGTCCGTTTGAAGCCGATAGAGCGGGAAAGAATCGCACATGCCTTCGTCGGTCGGGCCAAGGATCGAGAGCCAATCCGACAAGTCGAAGGCAAGAGTGAAGGCGGCGAGACAGCTGCCAATCCGCCATCAAATCAGAGCGAGCATCCCTCGTCGAACGATGACGGGGCAGGCAAGCCTGTCGTCCCAAAGCAAGGTACCCTTCCGCTTGAGCCGGCAGTCGAGGTCGATGCCAAGCAATCACGCCAGCGGGTGGCGAAACAGGCCGAAAAGGACATTCCCGACGACATCAGGAAGCCGTCAGGCAAATCCGGTCATTCGCGACAATCGTCGCCCGAAGAGCGCACGGCAACGCCGCGCAATTCCCGTCCGCTGCTGCCGACGAATGCGGCGCTCCGCAAAGGCGATCATCCCGATGAGAAGGATCCATCGAATAGCGTGAAGGAGGGACGCCGAAGTGACTTGCCGCGGGCCGATCAACCCTCGGAAAAGCCGCAAGCCATTGACCGGATAGTCCAGCGCCAGCGAGAGGCAGATGCCCGCAAGCTCATGCTCGAAGACGGCGTTCCCGAGCAAGATCAGCCATCGCACGAGGGTCCCGATCTTGGCGATTTTGAACTGTGACGCACTAGGCAGACGCCGCCTGGCGGAGTGAGACCTGATGCTCTCTGTAGCCAATGTCCGTACCGCCGGCGGCGCTGCCAACTATTTTGCCGCTGACAATTACTACACCCGCGCCGATGCCGAGAGATCTGGCGGGTGGCTTGGAAAAGGCGCGGAGACGCTTGGCCTGCGAGGCGTGATCGACGCCTCGCAGTTCGAGGCCGTGCTCAAGGGCATGCTGCCCGATGGAAGCCGTGTCGGGAGCGATAACAGGGCCCATCGCGCCGGCACCGACCTCACATTCTCGATGCCCAAGAGCTGGTCGATCCTTGCCCTCGTCGGGGGCGACAGGCGCATCCTCGATGCCTATGGCGCTGCCGTCCGCGAGACGCTGGCCTGGGCCGAGAAGAATCTCGCCGAAACCCGCATGGAGGTCCGAGGCAAGGAACGGGTGGTCGCGACGCGCAATCTCGTGATCGGGCTTTTCCAGCACGATACGAACCGCAATCAGGAGCCCAACGCGCACTTTCACGCCGTGGTTGCCAATGTCACCCAGGGGCCCGATGGCAAATGGCGAGCGCTGAGGAATGACAAACTCTGGGAGCACAACACGCTGCTCAATGCCATGACCATGGCGCGCTTCCGTTTGGCTGTAGAAAAGCTCGGCTACCAGGTTGGGGAATACGGCAAGCATGGCAATTTCGAAGCGGTGGGCGTCCCAAAACCCGTGCGTGATGCCTTCAGTTCACGCCGCACCGAGATTCTCGAGGTATACTCGACCATGGAGGCCAAAGGTCCGGCCGCATTGGATGCGGCCACATTGATGACCCGCGCGGACAAGGGGCCAGTGGCAGACCGCCAGGCTCTCGTGAATCAATGGCACGAGGCAGCGGCACAGTTGGGCTTTGATCCGAGTCTTGTCATTGCACAGGCCAATGCACGGGCCGCCACCGACATTGGCTCCGTCTCCGGAATTGGAAATTCGGTGCGATCGATCGGTCAGCGGGCGCGCCTTCTGGCTGCGACTTTCGCGGAGCGTCTGGGGCTACGTCAGGGCGACCCGCTTGTGCCTCGCGACATGGGGCGTCGGACTCCCGAGCAGATCGCGGCCGTTCATGCGGTTGCATCGGCGATCCGGCACTTGGGCGAGCGCGAGGCGGCGTTCTCGCAGACCGAAATATATCGCTCAGCGTTAGGCTTCGCCTTGCCCACCTCTCTTGCTGATATCGAACATCGCGTCGACCAATTGCTGCGCCAGGGCCACCTGCAAAAAGGCAAGGGTGCAGATCGGAATCTTGTCACGACCCGCGATGCGATCGGGCTCGAACAGCGCATCATCGCCGCCGTCGAGAACGGACGCGGGCATGGCACAGCCGTGGTCAAAGCAGATGTAGCCGGAGAGCGCCTTCAGGCGCTCTCTCAGCTCAAATATGGCCTGACATTGAACCCTGGCCAGGAAGGGGCAGGCCGCTTGCTTCTCGCCTCCCACAACCGGATTGTCGCCATTCAAGGCGTAGCTGGCGCAGGCAAGAGTACCGTTCTCAAACCCGTTGCAGACATCTTGCGCGAGGAAGGCAAGTCCGTGCTGGGGCTCGCAGTCCAGAACACGCTCGTGCAGATGCTGGAGCGTGACACCGGCATTCCTTCGATGACGGTTGCGCGCTTTTTGCGCCAACATCAGGGCCTTCTGGAAGGAGCGGACCAGGGGAGGCTTGCCGAGGCTCGCGCGTCTCTGCGCGGCACCATAGTGCTGCTCGACGAAGCCTCGATGGTCGGCAATGCCGACAAGGAAAGGCTCGTGCGTCTAGCCAATCTGCTCCAGCTAGACCGCTTCGCCAGCATAGGGGACAGTAAGCAATTGGGCGCTGTTGATGCGGGCAAACCCTTCGACGTCATGCAGCAGGCAGGCGTCGAAACCGCGATCATGAACACCAATCTGCGCGCCCGCGAGAAGGCGCTGCGCGATGCCCAATACGCAGCGCAGAGCGGACATATCGATGAGGCCATGCGACATCTCGGTCCGCATGTCGTCGCGTCGGGTAATACAGCTGCCATTGATGCTGCGGCGGCCTGGCTTTCGCTTTCGCCAGCCGAGCGGGAGGTGACCGCGATCTATGCTTCGGGTCGCAACTTGCGCGGACAGGTGAATGACGCCGTCCAGACCGGGCTCAAGGCCAATGGAGAATTGGGGCCGGGTTCCTTGCGTCTCACAGTGCTGTCGCGCGTCAACTTGACGCGTGAGGAAATGCGCTATGCGCGCAGTTATGCGGCCGGCATGGTGCTCGAAGTGGATCGCCGGCAAAGGGGGCAGGGGCTGCAGAAGGGCCGCTATGACGTGATCGAAGCCGATCCCACCCGCGAACGCGTGATGCTGCAGAACGAGCGGGGCAAGCGCTTTGAATTCCGGCCGGGCCAAATGCGACCGCAAGGTGAGCAGGATCCACTGCGCCTGTTTGAGGTTCGCCCACTAGAAATCCACGATGGCGACCGCATTCGCTGGACGGCGACCGATCACAAGCGCGGACTGCTCAACGCCGATCAGGCGCGCATCGTGGCGGTTGATGCGAAGGGTGTCACGGTGAAAACCTCGCTTGGCGCCGAACACCGGCTGGGGCTGGGCGACCCCATGCTCGAGCGTCTTGACCTCGCCTACGCGCTCAACGCGCATATGGCGCAGGGCCTGACCTCCGACCGCGGGATTGCCGTCATGGACAGCCGCGAACGCAATCTTGCCAACCAGCAGACATTCCTAGTGACGATAACCCGTCTGCGCGATGGCCTGACCCTGTTTGTCGACAATGCGGGCAAGCTCGAAGCAGCTGTTGAGCGCAATCCGGGAATGAAACGCTCGGCGCTCGAAACGGTCAATCAGCTGCGCGATGCGGCAGCAACGGGCCAGGCGAAGGGCAAAGTGCCTGATCGTTCGCAAGAACCGGCCCGCGAGCCGCCCGAACTCGATCGTTCAATCACCAAGCCTTTCGAAATCGGAATCTAGCGCAGCGCCCGGCCGAACCAGAGGACGCGGCCGACGATATTGATCGTGCGCTTCTCAAGTCCGCGCCAGCTTGGATAGGCGGGATTGTCGCTGAGCACCGAGACGCGCTTCCCCTGCGGTTCGATAGCGACCCGTTTGACGCTGAGCATGTCATCCATGCGCAGGACATAGATTCCGTCGCGCAGCCGCGACTGCCCGTCATTGAGATCGACCATAACTTCATCGCCGTCGTGCAGCGTCGGCTCCATCGAATCCCCGTGCACAGTAATGATCGAAAGGCCCGTCGCCTTGCTGGCCGTCAGGCGGCGCAGCCACTTCTCATCAAACCCGAACTGGGCGCATTTGGATTCCATTTCAGCCAATGCGCCATGCCCTGCCGAGGCTTCTACATCGAGAACCGGGACATGGACCAGTTCGACGACCGGGCCGGATCGCCGTTCGGACGCGCCGAGGACTTTTTCGTCCACTCCGAAGAACCGGGCCAGGACCGCGCGGTCCTGCTCGTCCAGCTGCCTTGGACTACCGCGACGGATATATTGCTGGATGTAGGCCGCGTTGCGACCAAGCAGGCGGGAAATTGAGGAATAATTACAGCCTCGTTGCTGGATCAGATCGTCCAGGGCTTTGCGTGCATCTTCCATCGCTGCGGATCCTATCGCATCCGTCTAGGAAATTCGATCCTAGACTCTAGGAAGCATTCCTAATAAGAACATAACAAGAACACAAGCGGAAAGTGAGTCGGCAGCGATGGAGCTTCTGGAGAAGATCGAGGCATATCTGGCGCGCACCGGCACGCGGGCCAGCACGTTTGGAAGACTGGCTATTGGTGACCCACGCTTCGTCGATGACCTGCGCTGTGGCAGAAGGCCACGACAAAAGACCCGAGAACGCGTGAACGCTTACCTGATGGAAATATCACGCTGAAACGCAGCCGTTCTGCAGGCACCGTCTTCTTGCGGCTACGCATTTCCACGGAGTGATGCCATGAGCAGACGATGTGTGACCTCTTGTGACTTGGTCACCAGATGACTGTTCTTTTGCCGGTACAGCAACTGGCCGATAACAGCCTCAACTGCTTTCGGATTGACCTTTTCGACAACAGCGAGCGCCTTGGCGCATCGCTCGCTTCCGCATTCCCGCAGAGCTTCCACGACATAATCGTCGCCATGGACGTCCGCGATCGCGGCGAGGTCGAACATGTCGCGCGGCTGCAAATTCCAGCCCCGGAAATAGACCTTCTTCGCGGCGATCTCGGCCGGTGTTTCAAGGTCGACCACCCGAGTCCGCACGTTCCGGCGTTCACTGGGTTGGTCGAGAACCGCACACGAGCAGATGAAGTCGATCTCTCCCAGTTCGTCAAACGCCAGCTTGAGCGCCTGCGTCCCGTCGCTCCGGTACTCGTCCGGCAGCCGGGTCAGCGCGAACCCCTGTGTCTCGGGGTTGAGAAACGGAAGGATCTGCGGATCGTCGAGAAAGATGTCGATGTCGTGGCTCTCACGATGATCGATTTGCAGCATCAACGCGGTGCCGCCGCCGAAACTCCAGTGCGGCATGGAGCCGATGGTCTTCTCGAAATGGTCGAAAATTTCCATCGCAAGGTCGAACAGAACGGGCCACTGGCTTGGCCGTCGCTCTACCATGCGTCAGGCTGCCAGCGGGAGTGCGTACCCCGACAGTTGGGCCATGAGATTGACGACCACGCTTACCTTTTTGGCATCAGCTCCCATCTCGTCGATGAACTCTTGCTGCAAAGCCGGGCTCACTTCCGAGAAGAAGGAAAAGACAGGCGCGTTGAAGTGATTTGCGCTCTGGGGATCGGCAATCAGCGCGGCGAGCTGATGCGCGGAAAGGTTCGCCCCATAGGGGGCGTTCACCGTCGCCAGCACCAGACTTGCTACATTTGCCATTTCAAACCTGCTTCATGATCCCCTTGATCACTGGGCCTATATAACCCCGTGACGTTATCAAAACAAGAATATCGGCTCATTGCGAAGGAATGGACAAAGCGCATGCGCCGAATGCCGTTCCACTCGAGACAAACCTGAAAAGCCTATAATTCAGAGTAGAGTGGGCGATTGCCGATGGCGTCCGATGCTCGGACGATTTTTCTGTCATTAGCGCCATGTTTCCACTATGTTCTCGGGAGAAATGAGATGAACGCGATCATGACGAATTTCGACATTGAGAACGCCGAGGCGCGCGGAACCCGCCAGTGGGAAGGTCTGTCTGAGATCGATCAGGCGATCCGTGACAATCGCCTGATGGAGGATCGGATCAAGAAGTCCTGGGCCGATCCTTGGGGGCGGAAGCTCACAATTTTCGGTATGACCGTGATCCTGGCAGTGTTCTTGTACTTGGCGGGTGCCTCATTCGGGCTTTGGTGATTGGACAGTTGATTACCATTCCTTCACCTCATCGGCAGACTCCGCGCTCGCACCCTGTGCCCCCTTGGTAACGGCATCCAGACGGCCCCTGGATCCGCGAATCCGCTGGCGACCGGCATCCTGAGCGCGCTGTACTTCGTCGTGGATAGCGCCGGCGTCGACCTGTGGCATTGTTCCTGAACCTCCTCTGCCAATTTGGGCACGACCGCGTACGGATCCTGGGCCTGTGACCGAAGGGCGCGAGATTGGCTGTCCGGGCGTCAGGTTGAGCCTGTCCTCGATTCCGTCGCGCAGTTGCTCCGCGTAGCTTTCGATGAATTTGCCTTGCAGCGCTTGACCTTCCGGGCTGAGCTGGAAGGTCAAGTCGTCGAACCGGACATTGCCGTAGAAATCGCGATTGCGTTCGATCTCGACCAATCCCCATTCGCGGTAGGCCTGTGACAGGTTGAGGCTGCCTGCAGCACTGTTGCCTTCGAAAAACGATGCCTGGCTTTCGAGGCGGTTCGCCAGTTCCTCAGCCCGTCGCGCTTCGCGGCTGTAACTCTGTGCCTCGGTTAGTGAAGCGTTCATGCCGCTCGCGGTCGACGAGATCGAGGAACTCGACGATGTGCTGACGCTGCGAACAAACCCATCGCGCGTGCTCGACCAGTTCCGAGTGTCCGACATTTGCGCGAGGCTGCCGAAGATGCGTGAGCGGTCTTCAGAAGCGATGCCGATGTCGCTATCCGTCCAAGTACGGGTTCCGCCCGCCTTTGCCCCCACGTTTGCGGAAAGCACTCCGTTAGTAACGCCAGCATTAGCGCCCGCTTCGCCACCGAGGAACCATGCGGTCGAAATGTCGTCAGCAGCCCTTCGTGAGAGGCCGAACTGACGCTGCAGGTTTGTCGATGCCTGGTCGACCTCGTTGAAGGCGGTCTGGATGCTGTCGGAGTTGGTTGTGCCGGTCGCGCTCTCAAAGGCTGATCCGCGGCTGAATTGGCTTCGCAGTTCGCGGAACTTCGTGACGGCGCTGGTTGTCGATTCCGTCGCAATGTTCGCATAGCTCTGGCTGTTCGAGCGGGCCTGCGATGCCATCGTCGACAGGCGTGAAGTGAACTCCTGTCCGAGGCTGGGGATGAAGGGATAGCTTGAGTTGGGAAGCTGGTCGTAGCTGGCTTCGGGAAAACTCGTCGTCATCGAGCCCGTGTCGCTGAATGTCCGGGTCTGCGCCGCGCCATAGGTGAAGCTGGGCGCGATCGTCCCTTGTGCGAACTGGCGCGTCAGAACGCTCGAATTCTCGAAGCTCGTATTGCCCAGCGAGACGTTGCCCGTGCTCGCCTCGCGTGCAGCTTCCTCGGCAGCGTTCTGGCTCGGATTGAGATAGCTTGTCGCATGGTGTGAAATTGCCATGGCGCCCTTGGCAACGCCGCCGGCCAGAAACGGCACCGAGGCGATGAGATAGCCTGCGAGCAGCCCGATATCGCTGTTCACATCGGCCATGCCGGTGAAGCTCGCAAGACTGAGCCCGCTGCTTCCAGCAACCGCGCTCATGTCTGCGGCCCCCTTGTACATCAGCATCATATGCAGGATCACGAACAGCGGTCCCCAAGCCGCCAGGTAGAAGAAGCCAGTCACATAGCCTTTGAGCGCCAGCGGCCCGGTCTTGGGCAGCAGGAACAGCGGGAAGAGGACCGGAAACAGGGCGTAGAAGAGCACGGTCAGCACGACATTGAGAAGCGGCACCCACTTCATCGCGTTGCTGGCGATCGAGCCATAGGTCCGCTCGGTCTGGATATCGGCGCGCGTCTGGGCGTAGACGTCGACGTTGCCCGCGCCGCTCGTTGCCGCCATCGAATGCATGGCCTGGCTCATCGCGTTGATCGTCAGCGTCTGCTTGAAGATCTCGGTCGCATTGGCCGAGACCCCGGTGAGGTACTGGTAAGCCACCGGCAGGTCAGCAAAGAGCTTGGCCTTGGCGAGGGCGGCGGTCTGGTTGGGATAGAGCTGGCGCCCGAAAACCGTACCCATTCCGTCGATCAGTCCGGCCCACTGCGCGTTCAGCGCATCATAGGCTTCGCGGCAGGTGATGATAT
Organism: Alphaproteobacteria bacterium HGW-Alphaproteobacteria-13; assembly: GCA_002842935.1. Taxonomy (GTDB): domain Bacteria; phylum Pseudomonadota; class Alphaproteobacteria; order Sphingomonadales; family Sphingomonadaceae; genus Sphingopyxis. Next base: position 15,601 of record PHEM01000047.1, read on the forward strand.
TGGAAGTCACCTGACCGGTCCCGGTGTCGCGGGTCAGGAAGCGCTGGGCCCGCGCCTGGCTGCCGGGCGCAATGGTCGTCCAGATGTCGCTGGTCTCGGCGAGCTCCTTCATCGAATATCGGCCAAGCAGCACGTCGTAGAAGACGCATTGCCGAAAGTGCTCGTCGAGATTGGCGGCAAATTCCGGGTCGGAAATGCGCAAGGACCGCGTAGCATCGTAGAGCCGCGCGCCGTAGATCATGCCATTCTTCGAGTAGTTGAGATCGCCCGGCAGCCCGAACACCACCTCGGCCGAGCCGGTCAGGTAGTCGCCAACCTGGCTCGTGAAGCTCGCCATCAGTGCAAGCCCCAGCGGCACGTTGCTGACATTGGCAGGAGCGAGGCTGGGGTTGAGCCGGTCGGTCACATGGACATCGAGCCGCGGCACCATCAGGCACGAATAGATCAGCGTCGCGCCGAGAAACCAGTTGATCCAGGCGCGCCATTCCTGATTGAACGCCAGCGTAATGGCGGAGAGGCCAAGCCCCATGACCATGACGACCTGCAGGAGGCTCTTGTAGCCCCCATTGCCTGTCCAGGCGGCGACCGCCTGAAAGACATTGACCAGGTAGTCGCCGCCGCCAATCGTGAAAATCTCGACCATGATGTTGGGCTCCCGCCGGTTCCGGCGCGCTGAATGGGATCAGTGGGTAAGGGCGCGCGACTGCACACCGCGCGACCAGTCGAGCGAGGCGGCCATGCCCGGTGACATAGAGGCGGCGAGCACGTTCTCGATGAACGCGGTCTTCTCGATGATCTGCATGATGGCATTGACCTTGAGATGCGTATTCGCCTGCCTGTCGGCGAGTGCCTGCCGGACGACATTCACCTGGCCCTGCCACATCGCGATCTTGGCCTCGTCCGCGCCGATGAAGCTCGACATCGAGCGGCCCGCCTCGCTGACGATCCGGTCGAGGACTGCGAACAGCAGGTCGACGCTGGCGATCTCCGCCAGTGTCTCGCGATCGTCGGTTGGCATGCCGCGGCCATAGGCCGCCTGGACCGTCAGGATCTTGTAGAGCGGGATCGAAGCAACCTGGAGCAGCTCCTTTTGCGCGTCGGTGATCGCGGTGTCGTCATGGATCGCCTGGATCATGCCGGCAATCAGGGCCGCCACGCGCGGGCGCAGCGCCTTGGATGCGGGAAGGCTGAGCGACTTGAAACCGGGATCGAGGCACTTGTCCGGCTCGTCGCAGTCGAAGATCAGGACGTTTCCGTTGCTCGTCCCATCGAGCAGTGAGGTGACCAGCGTCGAGGACGCTTCCCCGACGATCGGCACGAACTTGCCCGGCTCATCATCCTTGGGCGGGACGTAGATGATCGTGCCCAGCAGCGTCATTGCATATTCGGCAAGTTCCTCGTCGAATGTGCCATTCGGCGAAAAGAACGCGGACTTCTTGAGGATTGTCCAGGTGTAGTTTCTCGCGACGGCGGGATTGACGTCGTCGTATTTGCCCGAGCCCTGCGCCGTCGTGCTCGACCGCTGGCCCTTGGTGCCACAACCGTGCTTGGCGGCGGCATAGTCAGTGAAGATGCCTTCCGAATTGCCGATTGCTTCGCAGATCGCCTTGTCGGCCAGATCGCCCTTGGGCCAGATGCCGCCCACCAGCCCCTGCGCCATTTCGCAGGAGTTGATGTTGAGGTTGTTCATGAGCTGAGCCTTCTGGCTGAACTCCTGCATGATCTTCGAGCATTCCGGGCAGACCGTGTCGATCGCCAGGCTGAAAGCAAAGCCGACCGCATTGTTGGCGACAGCCTTCAGCATCGCGACGATCTCGCTCGCGTTGATGAAGCTGAAGGATCCGGCAAAGATGTCGATGCCGCCGCAGCCCGCACGGGCGCGCGGCAGCTGCAGATTGGCGATGTTGGTCGTCTTCTGCGGGAAGCGCGTCCAAACATTGCCGAGGCTGTAATAGCCTGCTGACTGACCCTCGAACGCGGTCGGCCCATTGACGTTGGCGGCGCCGCCAACATCATTGAGGAACGAGTCCATCGAACTGCCGACATCGGCCGATGCGCTGGTAAGGGGCAGGGTGGCCGCGAGGATCGCGGCGACGGCACGTTTCATCCTAGTAGTCACGTCCGGCTTCCTTCGATGTGAGGAGGTAAATGCGGTCCTGGAGCTCGTCGGCGCTCATCACGCCGTAACCGATCGGGATGGGCTGGCCCTTGGCGGCATCCCAGAGCACGACCGCTGGCGTGACGTTGGGCTCGAGCCCCATGCGGCTGCGCTGGTTGGTCTCGACCGTGTAGTTCGGGAAATGGCGCGAGGGGCCGCCGTCGGTCGAAATCGCACGCACCGTGATGTGCCAGGTCGACGCAACGCTCTGGACGATCGGCGACATGACCTCGCACGCGCCGCAGCTCTGAGCGAAGAAGTAGAACAGCCCATAGCGCTGCGAGAGCTGCGCCATGACCGCATTGCGCTCAGCGTTGCGCGAGTCCTGCCACTGGCGCTTGCCGAGCGTCGAGACCGGACGCTGGAGTGTGTAGTCGAGATCAGGATCCTGCCAGATCGCCCGCTGCCAGACATCGCTGAACAGCGATGCCCGGTCGAGCTGGGCGCGCTGAAAGCGGATATAGGCCGTCACATTGGCCGGCGTCGGCTCGAGGATCGCCTTGGCTTTCAGTTCGCGCAGGTTTGCGGTGATGGCATCGAGCCGGCTCGTCGCACTGGGAGCAGGCTCGGATGCCTCGTCCTGCCCTTCGGGCGGCTTGGGCTTGGCGCAATAGAACCAGTACCCAAGGCGTCGCTCCTCGCAGTAGAAGCTGTCCTGGCTGTCGCTCGTCGTGACCAGTGGCGGTTCCTGCCCGCTTGCCGGAGCACTGAGCGTGGGCGCAACAGCGGTGAGCAAGAGGCAGGCGGCAAGCAGCCGCCGGGCGGCCTTATTGGCTGGCGCGGGCATAATAGTCCTCGATTTTCTGCTGGATTTCGGTGGCGGCCTGGAGCTCGTCGGGCAGGCGCGCGGCGTCGGTGAATTCGGCGTAGACCTCGCTGAAATCCATCTTCGAAAGATCGAGCCGCGAAAACTCGTCGATGGTAAAGCCGAGGCACTGCTCGGTCTTGGGCTTGCCCCAGGGCTTGTTCAGCTGCTGGCGGCCCTGTTCCTGCAGAATCCGCGAAAGCTTGGATTCAAAGCAGCAATAGACCTTCTTCTTGGTCAGGCAGACGCCCAAAAAGCTGTCCGAGCAATAGGTCCCGACATACGCGCACAGGCCCTGCACATCACGCTGGTGAAGCAGCATTTCCTCGCGGCTGCAGCCGAGCGCGACGAGCAGCTGGATACCCGGAATGAGCGGGAAGCCTTTGCCCTTGCAGCAATTGAGAATGCCGAAAACCTTCGACGAGCAGCTTTCGCGGGTCCCCTTGAACAGAGTTAGATTGTCAGGATCGAATTCGCGGCGGGCCTGAGAAGCCTCGTTCCTGAGGACGGCGATGGAAGTCTCCCTCGCCTCCAGGTCCGCGGCCATCTCTTCCTGTTTCTTCCTGGCGGCCTCGAGAGCCTCCACCAGGTGGGCGGTCTGCACGGCTACGGCGTCCTTGACGCGGTAGGTCAGCTCCCTGTCGTAATTGGCTTTGGTCTCCATCAGCTCGCGGTTGAACGCGGCTTCGCGCGCCGCGTTCTCCTCGGC
>PHEM01000468.1 GCA_002842935.1 Alphaproteobacteria bacterium HGW-Alphaproteobacteria-13
CCGACGACCAGCCCCACGACGATCGCGACGGCCGCGACCGCCAATATCTGAAGGCCATAGATGCGTGCGACCGCGTGGCTGTCGGCGCCCAGCACTTTCAGCGTCGCGAGACCGGGGCGCTTGCCCGCCAGATAGCTGGCGACGCCGTTTCCGACGCCGATCCCCGCGATCACCAGCGCGGCGAGACCGACGAGCGACAGGAACTGCCCCATCCGCTCGATGAAGCGCCGCGTGCCGGGCGCGCCGTTGCTGCGATCGGCGACGTCCCAGCCCGCGTCGGGGAATTGGGCCGTCAGACGCCGGGCCGCCGCGGCGGGCGGAGTGCCGTCGGGCAGGCGAAGGCGATATTTGCTCTGATACAGGCTGCCCGGCTGGATCAGCCGTGTCGCGGGCAAGTCGTCCAGAGCGATGATCGCGACGGGTCCCAGCGTGAAGCCTTCGCCCAGTCGGTCCGGTTCCTCGGCGATCAGGCCGTTGATGCGGAAACTCTTGTCGCCGAACGTCACGTGCCCGCCGATTTTCAGGTCCAGCCGTTCGGCCAGGTCCTTGCCGATCCATATCGTACCGGGCGGGGGCGGGCCGCGCCGCGCGCCGCTTTCCAGCCGCATCGTCCCGTAGAGGGGATAGGCGGCGTCGACCGCCTTCAGCTCGGACAGCAGCGCCTCGCCGTCGGAGGCGTTCGCCATCGCCCGCATCCGCACCGTCGCGGATAGCGCGCCGGTGCGGCGAAAGGCCGCGATCTCCTCGGCCGTCGCCTCGCGCTGCGGCAGGCCGAATTCGATATCGCCGCCAAGGATGGTCTGACCGCGCGCTTCGAGTTCGGCGGTGATGCCGCGCGTCAGGCTGCCGATCGCCGCGAGCGTCGCGACGCCCAGGAACAGGCAGACCGCCAGCAGCCGCAACCCGCGAATCCGCGCCGCCAGATCGCGCCGCGCGATACGCCAGAGTGTGGAGAGCGGCGGCATCAGATCCTCCCCCGCAGGGGGAGAGGGACCATGCGAAGCATGGTGGAGGGGCACGGGCGGTCAGGCGCCGCGCTTGGTCGCACCTGCCCCTCCACCACCCTGCGGGTGGTCCCCCTCCCCGTTCCGGGGAGGATCATGCTGCCCGTTCCTCGATCCGCCCGTCGTGCATCGTGACGACGCGGTCGCAATGGTCGGCGAGTTCGGGATCGTGCGTGATGATCAGCAAGGTCGCGCCCAGCGCCGCGCGGCGCGCAAAGATCAGCTCGATGATCGCATGGCCCGTCGCGGTGTCGAGGTTGCCGGTCGGCTCGTCGGCAAAGATGATCGCGGGTTCGCTCGCCATCGCGCGGGCGATGGCGACGCGCTGCTGCTCGCCGCCGGAAAGCTGCGCGGGATAATGCGTCAGGCGATGCCCCAGCCCGACGGCCTCTAACTCGGCGGCGGCGCGGGCGAAGGGTTCGGCGATGCCCGCCAGTTCCAGCGGCACGGCGACATTTTCGAGCGCGGTCATCGTCGGCAGCAAGTGGAAGGCCTGCAGCACGATGCCGATGCGGCCGCGCCGTGCGCGGGCGAGCGCATCCTCGTCCATCGTCCCGAAATCCAGCCCCGCGACGCGCACCGTCCCGCCGCTCGCGCGTTCCAGCCCCGCCAGCACCGCCATCAGCGAGCTTTTGCCCGAACCCGAAGGACCGAGCAGCGCGACCGAGGTGCCTGCCGCGACCTCCAGGTCCACGCCGCGCAATATTTCGACGGGGGCCTTGTCGCTGCCGAGCGTCAGCGTCACATTATGGGCGGCGATCGCCAAATTCGGCGCCAAACTCGGCGCCAGGTCCGGCGATGGTCGGGGGGCGTCGGTCAAGGAAGGAACCTTTTGGAAATGCGAATGGCCGGGTGGCGCTCTTTCATCCTATATGGCTGCGCGGCCGCGCTTTGCCAACCGCTCGCCGCCTGCGGATCGGCGGAAGCGCCTGCGCGGAAAGCGGAAACGCAGGCAAAGGCGGCCGCGATCCCTGCCGACGCGCCGCTCGTCATCGCGTTCGGCGACAGCCTCTATGCGGGCTATCGGCTCGGGCCGAAGGAAGGGCTGGCGCCGCAGCTTCAGGCCGCGCTGGCCGCCGACGGTGTCGCCGCGCGCG
>PHEM01000469.1 GCA_002842935.1 Alphaproteobacteria bacterium HGW-Alphaproteobacteria-13
TCCCGCGATCTCCAGCTCACGGCGGACGAGCGTGGCGAGATCGACCGTATCGAACGCGCCCTTGACCAGCATCTGCTTCGCCTCCGACAGCGCGCGCAGCCGTCCGTCGAACTTCGTCTCGAAATCGGCGAGGCTGTCCGATTCGCGCAGCGTGATCCGCGCCAGCGCGCCGATGCGGGCAAAGGCGTTCTTCATCCGGTGCGCCATCTCGCCGATGATCCACTCGCGGTCCTCGGCATGATGGGCGCGTTCCTCCGCCAGCGCCTGGAACGCGCCGACGCGCCGCTGCTGAAGGCGGTGGACCTGCGTGGCAAGCAGCGCGAAGGCGAAGCCGAACAGGCAGATGGCGAACGGCCGGCCCAGCCTTTCGAGCGTGCGGCCATAGGAAATCCGCATCGTCCATTGGCGGTCGGCGACGCGCAGCATCTGGTCGTGCGCGTCCCAGCCCATCTTGCCGTGGCGAAAGACGAGCGGCGCCGACGGGCCGTCGCCCGCGTGAATCTCCAGCCCCGCGACCGTATCGAGTTGTGGTCCCAGCACCGCCGTCAGCAGGTCGCGCGTGCGAAAGGGGGCATAGACGAAGGCCTCGATCGGCTGCGCGCCGGGCGCGGTCGCATAGACGTCGGGCTGCTGCGTGCCGTCCGCATCGCCTTGCTGCGAGCGGCGGGCATAGACCGGGACATAGATGAGGAAGCCCGTCTGCTTTTCCTCCGCCTTTTGTTCCTGCACCAGTTCCAGGATGCCGGTCGCCGCCGGGCGGCCCGTCTGCCACGCGCGCCGCATCGCCTCGCGCCGGACCGGGTTGCTGAACATGTCATAGCCGAGCGCGTCGTCGCGGCGCGGCGTATAGGGTTCGACCAGGACGATGGGAAAGCCGACCGGCTGGTCCGTCGCGGGCCAGACCGCGATGGCGCGGCCGTAATTTTCGCGCAGCATCGTCTCGGCGGCGGCGGGCTGCCCCCGCCGCATCGCGACGCCGATGCCGATCCCTTCCATGCCGGGCGCGCGCACCTGCGGCTGAAGCGCGGCGAGATAGGCGCGGATGCCGGGACCGCTCGATCGCGTGTCGGACTGATAGAGCGCGCGCACGCCTTCGAGCACGGCGACATGGTCGCGAAGGCGCATGTTGACCTGCATGGCGAGGCGGCTCGCGCGGTCGGCCTCTTCCGCCTGATTATAGAGAAAGCTCGCCGTGGCGGCGACGATCGTCGCGAGCAGGATGACCAGCCCGATGAAGCGGATCAGCAGCGCCAGCAGACGATCTGCCCAAAGCGAAGGGCGCATTGCGATTATCCTGTCTGATGGCTGCCGCGGCAGCATCCCCCCACGTCCTGCGTGTCCCATGCGGGCGCGGGGATGGCAAGCCCATATCGCGGGAGGTCGATCGTTCGCGTGATGCCGATGGCGTCGAGGAAGGCGGCGTCGTGGCTGACGACGAGCAAGGCGCCGTCATAGGCGGCAAGGCCGGTCTCGACCGCTGCGAGCGCGTCGAGGTCGAGGTGGTTGCCCGGCTCGTCGAGGATCAGCAATTGCGGCGGCCGCGGCGCGCCGAGCACACAGGCCAGCCCCGCGCGCAGCATCTGCCCGCCGCTGAGCGTGCCCGCGATGCGGTCGGCCGCGGCGGCGCGGAAGCGGAAGCGGGCGAGCGCCGCGCGGCACTGGTTGTCCGTGCTGTCCGGGTTGAGCGCGCGGAAATTGGCGGCGATCGACCGCGCGGGATCGAGCAGCGAGACGCGCTGGTCGAACGCGGCGAACGGCACATGGACGCGCGCGGTGCCGGACCAGGGGTGCAGCGTCCCGGCGACGAGCGCGAGCAGAGTCGATTTGCCCGACCCGTTGGGACCCGTGACCGCGATGCGTTCCGGTCCCGTGACGGTCAGCGACAGGTCGCGGATGATGGGCCGATCGCTGTCATAGCCTGCCGTGACATGGGCGAGGTCCAGCACGGTGCGCGTGGCGGGAAGGTCCGTCGCTGGCAGGGCGACGCCAAGCGGATCGACGATTTCGACCTTGCCGCGCGCGGCGGCGAGCGTCTGTTCTGCCTCCGTGCGCTGGCGCTCGGCGAGGCGGCGGTTCGCGCCGCCGCTTTCCTCGGC
>PHEM01000048.1 GCA_002842935.1 Alphaproteobacteria bacterium HGW-Alphaproteobacteria-13
GCGCACGATCGCCATCCATGCGCAAACCGCCCGCCGCGACCAGCTCCGGGCGATGAAGGAGCTGGATATCGAGCCGAGCTTCTTCGCGGCGCACAGTTTCTATTGGGGCGACTGGCACCGCGAGGTGACTCTGGGACCCGTGCGCGCCGACCATATCTCGCCGCAGCGGGCGGCCTTCGACCTCGGCCTCCGGCCCACCATCCATAATGATTCGCCGATCGTGCCGCCGGACATGATCCGCCTGATCTGGTCGGCCGCGACGCGGCGCACGCGATCCGACGACATTCTAGGTCCGGGCGAGCGCGTCACGCCCTATGAAGCGCTGCAAGAAATCACGAGCAACGCATCCTATCAGCTGCGGGAAGAGCATTTGAAGGGAACCCTGGAACCGGGCAAGCTGGCCGACATGGTGATCCTGGACGCCGACCCCCTGTCGACACCGCCCGAGCGGCTGCTCGACCTGCGGGTCGTGGCGACCATCAAGGAAGGGCGATATATTTTCGGCGAATGAAGCCGCGCCGCTGCCGCGACGGCAGACAGGCCGGACCGACGCAGCCGCGATTGCGCATTTATCTCTACAGGAGAGATATGGAGCACAGCGCCAACACTGCGCATCAGGACAGATCGCACCGGCATAGTCATCGCCCCGCTGCTCATCATTGGCGGCGATTGACAGCGATCATCCACCGGCGATACCCCGGATCGAAGCAGAACCGTCAGCATGCAGAGGGAGCGTCATGGAACCGTTGATCATCGAGGTGGCACTGAACGGCGGCACGCCAAAAAGCCGCAAAGCCACGGTTCCGATCTCCGCCGAGGAAATCGCAGCCGATATTCTGGCATGCGGAGAGGCCGGCGCCACCGTCTTCCACAGTCATGTGGAAACGATGAATGTGACGGGCGATGAGGCGGCGGCCCGCTATCTCGACGCCTATGCGCCCGTATTGCGAGCAAGGCCGGAAACGATCCTGTGGCCGACCGTAGCGAGCGGACGCGACACGGAAACCCGGTTCGGCCATCTCCGCACGCTGGCCGCCGCCGGCATCCGAATGGCGGTTTTCGATCCCGGCTCGGTCAATCTCGCGACGGAAGGTCCCGACGGCCTTCCCGACAAATCATTCGTCTATCGCAACTCGCACCGCGAGATCGCCGAATTGGTGGCGATTCTGGAAGAGTCGAAGCTCGGCCCGGCGATCGCGATCTACGAGCCGGGATGGCTGCGCACGACTCTCGCATGGGAACGCGCCGGGCGGCTTCCCGCAGGGGCGTTCGTGAAGCTCTATTTCAACGGACGCTATAATATTATCGACGGCCGTCCAGGACATATGGCCTTCGGCCTTCCGCCAACGCGGACGGCGCTCGACGCCTATCTGGAAATCATGGACGGATCGTCGCTGCCATGGGCCGTCGCGGCGATCGGCGATTGCGTCCTGGAAACCGGCCTCGCGCAGCTCGCGATCGAACGCGGCGGTCATGTTCGCGTGGGACTTGAGGATTTCGGCGGCGAGCGCACCCCCTCCAATCGCCAGCTTGTGGAGGAAGTCACTTCGCTGGCCCGAAAACTGGGCCGACCGATCGCCACGACCGCCGATGCGGCACGTATCCTGAAGCTACCGCGATGACCAAAGGACGCCCTTCACACACCCGTGGGCGCCGCGTGATGGGAGTCGATTGCCCGCACTTTCTAAACCATTGAGAGAGTCTGGCATTGGCGCCTTCAGCGGCCTGCAGGCTCCTGCATCACTTCTCTATTATGTTCCGAAATGGCGCGCCCGGCAGGATTCGAACCTGCGACCACCCGCTTAGAAGGCGGGTGCTCTATCCAGCTGAGCTACGGGCGCGCGGCACGTTGGTGCTGGGGGGCGAATAGCGTGGTTTGCCTCCGCCGCAAAGCGGGTTAAGCAGGCGCCGATGACAGAAATCCCGTCCCCCGCATCCCAAAACCCGCACGCCCCCCGGCATGTGGAGGCCGGCAGCGTGCGGCATTTCCGCTATTATGACCTGGTGATGGCCGCCTTTGTCGCCATCCTGCTGCTGTCCAACATCATCGGCGCGTCGAAGCCCAGCTATGTCGCCATGCCCGATGGAAGCCAGTGGGCCTTCGGCGCGGGCGTGCTGTTCTTTCCGATCAGCTACATCATCGGCGACATATTGACCGAGGTCTATGGCTATGCCCGCGCGCGGCGCGTGATCTGGACGGGATTCGCCGCGCTCGCCTTCATGGCCTTCATGGCGTGGATCGTCGTGTCGCTGCCGCCCGCCGACGGCTGGCCGGGCCAGGCGAGTTATGAATTCGTGTTCGGCAACAGTTGGCGCATCGTCCTGGCGTCGATGACCGCTTTCTGGGTCGGCGAGTTCGCCAACTCCTATGTCCTCGCGCGGATGAAGATCTGGACGGACGGGCGCTTCCTGTGGGCGCGCACGATCGGGTCGACGATCGTCGGCCAGGGTCTCGACAGCCTGATTTTCTACCCGCTCGCCTTTTACGGGCTTGCCGGGTGGCCGCCCGAGCAGCTTATGCAGGTCGTGCTCTCGCAGTGGCTGATCAAGACGGCGTGGGAGGCGGCGCTGACGCCTGTCACCTATCTCGCAGTGAACACGCTCAAGCGGCGCGAGGGCGTCGACGTCTTCGACGAAGGCACCGATTTCACGCCCTTCCGGGCAAAGGTTTGAATTCCATGACATTGATCGAATTGGCCTCGTTGTTCGAGGCGCGGAAAGTGTCGATCATCGAGGTCACAGGTCTCGATAAGGATGCGCTGCACGTCTATTTCGGGATGGCGCTGTTCCTGCTCGTGCGGCTTGCGTGGCGCGGGCGCGGCGGCTGGGCGGCCGCGTGGCTGGCGGTGCTCGTCATGGCCTGCGGCGGCGAATGGCTGGACCTGAACGTCGAGGCGAACCATGCCACGATCCAGCCCGATGCCGAGCATTGGCACGACATATGGAACACGATGTTCTGGCCGACGGTGCTGCTGATCGTCGGCCGCTGGCTGCAACCGAAGGAAAAGGTCACGGACGCGGAAATATCAGGCCCGAAAATATCAGGCGAGGACGCCGAGGGCAGCCTCGAACAGGCGTAGGCCGTCGGTGCCGCCGTGCGCGCGGTCGATCGCGCGTTCGGGGTGCGGCATCATGCCCAGCACATTGCCCGCGTCATTGAGCACGCCCGCAATGTCGCGCGCCGAACCGTTGACGGGCTGGGCATAGCGAAAGGCGACGCGCCCCTCGCCCTCGATACGATCGAGCGTCGCGGCGTCGGCGAAATAATTGCCGTCGTGATGCGCGACGGGAATGTCGATGATCTCGCCGGCCCGGTAGGCGGCCGTGAACAGCGACTGGCTGTTCTCGACCTTCAGCGGCACGGTGCGGCAGACGAAATTCAGCCCCGCATTGCGCATCAAGGCGCCCGGCAGCAACTGCGCCTCCGTCAGCACCTGAAAGCCGTTGCACACGCCCAGCACCGGCACGCCGCGCCCCGCCGCGTCAGCAACGGCGCGCAGGATCGGCGAGCGCGCCGCCATCGCGCCCGAGCGCAGATAGTCGCCATAGGAAAAGCCGCCCGGCAGCGCGATGAAGTCGATGCCGTCCGGCAGCGCCGTCTCGCGATGCCAGACCATCGCCGGGGCGCGGCCCGTGACTTTTTCCAGCGCGACCGCCATGTCGCGGTCGCAGTTGGAACCGGGAAAGACGATGACGGCGGTCTTCATGGGACAGGCTCCTTTTCCGGCCGGTCAGGCGCGTTCGATACGATAATTCTCGATCACCGTGTTGGCGAGCAGTCTGGCACACATCGCGTCGAGATCGGCGTCGGATACGTCGTCCGCGACGTCGAGTTCGATGAAGCGGCCCGCGCGCACGTCGGCGACGCCGCCGAAGCCCAGCCCTTCCAGCGCATGATGGATCGCCTTGCCCTGCGGGTCGAGAACCCCCGGCTTGAGCGTCACATAGACATTCACTTTCATCGGGCGGACCTTTTGCTTTGAAGGCGGGAAGATGGCCGCGCCTATGCCCGCGAATCGCGTTGCGGGCAAGGGCCGGGCCGAGGGAAAATGCGGTTTTCTCGACTGCGAACCAATCGCAACTTTGTTGTTGCGAATCTCTCGCACTATCTCTAAACAGGCCTTGTTGAGAGGGATTCGCACATGGTCGTCTGTGTCTGCAACGCAATAAGGGAACGTGATCTGCGCGACGTCGCGCGGGACGGCCAGTTGCGGTGCGCCAAGGCGGCCTATGCGCAACTGGGTCGCAAGCCCAAATGCGGCCATTGCCTGCCATTTGCTCGCAATATCATCAGCGACACGCCCACTAGCGCCTGATTTTTCTTGGTTTTCCGCCATTTTCGGCCTTGGCCTGAAGGGGTCTGGGCGGGTATAATGCCGCCCGCAACATCCCCCGCATATCCCATGCCGGAAATGAACAGGACGACAAATGAAGGGCGACGAAAAGGTCATCGAATTTCTCAACGTGGCGCTCAAGAACGAGCTGACCGCGATCAACCAATATTGGCTGCACTATCGTATGCTCGACAATTGGGGCGTCGCGCGGCTCGCGCATTTCGAGCGCGAGGAATCGATCGACGAGATGAAACATGCCGACAAGCTGGCGGACCGCATCCTCTTTCTGGGCGGGCTTCCCAATTTCCAGCTGCTCGGACGGCTGCGCGTCGGCGAGACGGTCGAGGAAATATTGAAGGCCGACCTCGCGCTGGAGGAAGAGGCGATTCCGCTGCTGCGCGAAGCGATCGCGCATAGCGAAAGCGTGCGCGACTATGTCAGCCGCGACCTGTTCGCCGACATCCTCGAAAGCGAGGAGCATCATGTCGACGAGCTGGAAAAGCAGTTCGAGATGATCGAGCGCATGGGAATCGAAAATTACGTCCAGCTCCAGTCGAAGCCTGCCAGCGACGATTGAGGCGAGGCTTCGCCGCACACGGGAACGGCAAGCGAATGATTCGGGCTTCCGCCGCAAGGCGGAAGCCTTTTTCATGGCGATCATATGCAACCATTTCTCCCCGCAAGCGGGGAGGGGGACCGCCGCAGGCGGTGGAGGGGCCGGGACGGTGCGTCCTCCGGGCGCGAGGTCCCGACCCCTCCGTCAGCCCTGCGGGCTGCCACCTCCCCGCTTGCGGGGAGGAATATTGCTGCCTCGCATCCACTCCCCGTTCCTGCGGGATAAAATAACCGCCTGATTCCAAACCACTTTCAAACTATTTCAGCCATCATCCATTTTTCCGCTTGTATTTGCGAATGGTTCTCAATAGCAAGGTGGGGCAGTCCCCTCCTGCCGGCCGCCGCCTCGCGCCGCGGCCGGCATCTTTTTCGAAGCGGACGGGCACTGCCGCGATGGGAGAAGGGCATGATGCAAGCCAGCGAGTTGATCCGGCGCCTTACCGAACAGCCGCTGGTGCGCGACCTTTCGGCGGAAGCCGCGCAGGCGGTGCTGGCGCTGCGCTATTGCATCCTTTGCCGCCGCAGCGGACGCGATCCGATGCCCGAACTCGAACGGCGCTGGGGCAATGTTTTGGCCGCGCGGCGCTTTCGCCTGGTGGTCGAGGCGGTCGGTCACGCCTGGCCCGACGCCTTTGCCGTCGCCCCGCCCTGCTGCCCGCGCGTCAGCTTTGACGAAGCGCTGCTCGCGGCGATGGCCGGTGCGGCCTCGGCGGGCGACCGCGCGCGCTTCGACTGGCTGACGTCGGAGATGCTGAGCGGCGACGCGCGCGAGATGCTGTTCGTCGCGCTCGAAAATTTCGTCCGCGCCCGCGCGCCGGGCCGCGTCGGCGGGCTGTAGAGCTTCGCCCCAGAACCCGTTCGGATACGCGATCCGGCTCTATTCCCCCGCCTTGTCGCTGACCGCCTTCAGCACCAGCGCCTTGTCGTCGGTCAGGTAGCGGCGGGCAAGCGCCTGAAGTTCCGCCGCCGTCGCGCTCTCGACTTCGGCGATGCCGTTCCGGCTGCGGTCGAGCCGCGCGGCGGCGCTCGTCGCCTCCATCACATAGGGTAGCCAATAGGCATTCTCGCGCCGCGCCTTGACCATGGTCTCGACCAGCGGCCGGCGCGCGCGGTCGAGCAGGTCGGCATCGACCGGCGCGTCGCGCAACGCCTTCGCCATGGCGAAGATCGCCGCCCGCGTCGTCGCGATATGCTTGTAATCGACATTGCTCGACGCATAGAGATGGCCATAACCCGGATATTCGTCAGACAACCCGGCGCCCGCGCCAGGGCTGTAGCTTTCGCCCAGCCGCTCGCGCAGTTCCTCGGTCAGCATCAGCCGCATCACGCGGCCCAGCAGGTTGAGCCGCATCGCCTCGGCCAGGTCGCTGTCGTCGCGGGCGGGCCAATAGACGCGGATTTCGGCCTGCTCGGCCGGTCCCTTGTGGATCAGCGTGCGCTCGCTGCGGTCGGCCGCATAGTCGCGCCCGCGCGCCTCGATGCGCGGATCGAAGGCGGCGCGGCGTTCGGGCAAGGCACCGAACGAAGCTGCGATCGCGTCGATCGCCGCCTGCTCGTCGATATCGCCGACGACGCCGATCTCGATCGCACCGTGGCGCAGGCTGTCGCCGATCGCCGCGCGAAGACGGTCCCAGTCGAGCGCCATCAGCACCTCCAGCGGCGGCGTCATCGCGCGCGAATCGTCATTGGCCAATATGCCCCCGGCATCGCGGCCGAGCACGGCGGCGGGCGTCGCGTCATTGGCGGCATATTGCTGCGGCAGATAGCGGCGGATCAGCGCCAGCCCCTCGGGCCGATAGCCGGGATACATCAGGAACGCCGCCATCAGCTTCGCCTGCAAGGCGAAATCCTCGGGCGAGGTCAGCGCACTGCCGCCAAAGGCGTCGGTATCGCTGCCGAAGCTCGCGCTGACGGTCTTCCCGGCCAGCAGGGTGCGAAGCTCGTCCAGCCCGTGCGCCTCCAGCCCGCCGAGGCTGAGCGAACCGGCGAGCGCGACTTTCGTCGGATCGTCGCGCGTCGCGAGCAGATTGCCGCCATCGACACGCAGCCCCAGATAGACGCGATCCTTCTGGAAATCGGTGCGCTTGATATTCAGCATGACATTGTTGGCGAAGCGGACGCGGCGGATGTTCAGGTCCGCGATGCGGTCGTCGCCGACGACCCGTCCCGGCGCGCCGAAATCCTCATAGGCGAACGCGCCGCTGTCCGCCGCGACGGGCGCGGCGACGGCGACTTGCCGCGACGCTTCCAGCACCGCGAGGATCGCCGCGTCGCCGCCCGCGACCGGCTGTTTCGCCGTCACCCACGCCAGCGGCGCGCTCAGCCCTTCCATGCGTTTGCGAAAGGCCGCGCTGACGGCTTCGGCGTTCAGCGCGGGGGCGGCGGCTTCGAACAGCGCCTGCGTGGTTTCGGGGCGCGTGAACACGAAATCGCCCTTGGCCGCGCCGACCAGCGCGTCGGCGAGCGCGGCGCTGCGCCGCGTCGTCACGCCCGCGACGGCGTTGCGCAGCGCCGTGCGGCGGTTGGCGAGCTGTTCGTCGACTTCGGCCTGCGTGAAGCCATGTTCGATGGCGCGCCGCATTTCCTGCTCGATCAGCGCGAGCGCCTCCTGCCACGCCCCCTCTTTGGCGACGGCGGCGACCGTGACCTGATCGAAGACCTTCCAGCCCGCGGCATCGCTCAGGGAGCCGGAGAGGATCGGCGAATCCTCGCCGAGCGCGATCTTGGCGAGGCGGCGGCTGACGATGGCCTCGCCGACATCCTCGGCCAGCGCGCGGGCGCGTTTCACGCGCGTGTCGGGTTCGTCCCGCCACGGCCGGAACGCGGCGATGGCCACCGAATCCTGAATCGCGGGGTCGATGAAGGTCCCCGCCGCCGCCGGCCGCGCGAAATCGACCGTACCGATCGCGGGGTCCGCGCCGGCCGGGCCGCGTCCCCGCCAGTCGGCGAAGCGCGCCTTGACCTTCGCCTCGACGGCGGCGGGGTCGAAGTCGCCGACCATCACCAGTGTCGCGCGCTCCGGCCGGTAATAGCGATCGTAAAGGTCGCGGATGCGGGTCGCGGGCGCGGTGCGGATCACCTCTTCGATACCGACCGGAATCCGGTTCGCGACCGTCATCCCCTCCATCTGAAAGGCCAGCTGGGCGACGAGATTGCGCAGCTGATAGGTGTCGCGCGCACGCCGTTCCGACAGGATGATGCCGCGCTCGCGGTCCACGGCCTCCGGGTCGATCGTCACTTCGCTCGCCGTCTCGCGCATCAGCATCAGGCCGGTGTCGATCAGGTCGTCGGACGCGTTCGGCAAGTCGAGCTTGTAGATGGTGCTGTCGAACCCCGTGACGGCGTTGGTGTCCGCGCCGAACGCCAGCCCCTTGCGCTCCAGCAGCTTCACCATCTCTCCTTCCGGGACGTTGGTCGATCCGTTGAACACCATATGCTCGAGGAAATGGGCAAGGCCGCGCTGGTCCTCCGCCTCGGCAAAGCTGCCGATGTCGAAGCGCATCCGCAGCACGACGCTGTCCCGGGGCGTGCTGTTCTTCAGCAGCGCATATTTCATCCCGTTGGGCAGCACGCCGAAGACGACATTCGCATCGACGGGAATGTCGCTGGCGGCGAAGTTCCACGCCTTCGCGGCGTCGGTCTGCGGGTTGACGGCCGTCGCGGCCGTGGACGCGGGCTGGCGCGCGTCGAGCGGAAGGGGATGGACGGCGAGGAGGACGAGAGGAGAAAGCGCAAGGAAAAGGCGCCGAAAAAGCGGGGTGGGCATAAGGGCCTGTCTGGCCATGCTTCCCCGGCGGGTCAAGCCTTGGTCAAGCGGCGCGGCACCTCGTACTCCCGCGAAAGCGGGAGTCCATCTCCGGCCGGCGCCATCCGGAACCGGCGGGAGATGGACCCCTGCCTTCGCAGGGGTAAGGACGCCGCAAAAAGCTAGTTCTTCTTCTTCCTGTGGCTGTCGAGGTCCAGCACCGCATTCTCGCCGCCTTCGGGCAGCAGGCCAAGGCGGCGGGCGACTTCCTGATAGGCCTCGACCTCACCGCCCAGATCGCGGCGGAAACGGTCCTTGTCGAGCTTTTCGTTCGTCGTCATGTCCCACAGGCGGCAGCCGTCGGGGCTGATCTCGTCGGCCAGGATGATGCGGCTGTAGTCGCCGTCGTACAGTCGCCCGAATTCCAGCTTGAAGTCGATCAGGCGGATGCCGACCGCCGCGAACATGCCGCTCATGAAATCGTTGATGCGGATCGCCATGTCCTGGATGTCGTGAAGCTCGTCCTGGCTGCACCAGTTGAAGCAGGCGATATGCTCCTCCGCCACCAGCGGATCGCCGAGCGCATCGTCCTTGTAGCAATATTCGATCAGCGTGCGGGGAAGCTGCGTCCCCTCCTCGATCCCCAGCCGTTTCGACAGCGTGCCCGCCGCGACGTTACGGACGATCACTTCGATCGGCACGATCTCCACCTGCCGAATCAACTGCTCGCGCATGTTGAGGCGGCGGATGAAGTGCGTCGGCACGCCGATATTGCCGAGCAGCGTGAACACATGCTCCGAAATCCGGTTGTTGAGCACGCCCTTGCCGTTGATCGTCCCGCGTTTCTGCGCGTTGAACGCGGTCGCGTCGTCCTTGAAATACTGGATCAGCGTGCCCGGTTCGGGACCTTCGTAGAGGATCTTGGCTTTGCCTTCGTAGATCTGGCGGCGACGGGCCATGGCGGTCAAACTTTCTGTCGGAACCAAATGAATGACCCCGGCGAAAGCGACTCGTGAAAGACGCGGCGCCGGGGCGGTGCGCGCGCTATAGCGGCAAAGCAGCGGCGCGTCATCCCCGTCGTCCCAGCGCAGGCGGGGACCGCTATCGCCCTTGCTTCGGCCACGCCGCGAAAACCTCCGGCGGTCCCCGCCTGCGCGGGGACGACCTTTCCTTTACGTTTACGTAAACGAGTGCTTGCGCTCGGCGGCTCGCCTTGCAACCATGGCCGCAAATCAAGGAGATTGAGATGAGCCACGACCAGATTCGCCTCGACAAGCAGGACGGCATCGCGCTGCTGACGCTGTACCGGCCCGACCGGATGAACGCCTTCACGGGCGAGATGATGCAGGAGATCGTCGCCGCGCTCGACGAATGCGATGCGGACGACGCGGTGCGCGCCGTGATCTTCACGGGCCATGGCGACAAGGCCTTTTGCGCGGGCGCGGATCTGGGCGCCGGCGCCTCCACCTTCGACTATGACAAGCTTGGCGACGCGTCGGACAGCCCAGTGGCGCCGGACGGCACGATCGACTGGTCGCATCCGCTGGTCCGCGACAGCGGCGGCCGGGCGTCGATGCGGATTTTCGAGGCGAAGAAGCCCGTGCTGGGCGCGATCAACGGCGCGGCGGTCGGCATCGGCGCGACGATGACGCTGCCGATGGACGCGCGGCTCGCCAGCGAGACGGCGCGCTACGGCTTCGTCTTCGCGCGGCGCGGCATCGTGCCGGAGGCGGCGTCGAGCTGGTTCCTGCCGCGTCTGGTCGGCATCGCCAATGCCGTCGATCTTTGCTATTCGGGCCGCCTGATCTCCGCGCAGGAAGCGCATGAGAAGGGTCTCGTCCAGTCGGTCCACGCGCCGGGCGCGCTGATCGACGCCGCGATCGCCAAGGCGCGCGAGATGACCGCGCACAGCGCCCCCGTCTCGGTCGCGCTGACGCGCCGCATGATGTGGCGGATGCTGGGCGCGCCGCACCCGATGAGCGCGCACCGCTGGGACAGCCGCGTGATCTTCGCGCGCGGGCGCGGTCCCGACGCGGCGGAAGGCGTGACGAGCTTCCTGGAAAAGCGCGAGCCGAATTTCACGGCCAGCGTCGCGAACGACTATCCCTGGTTCGCCGAGTTCGAGGATGCCCCGCCCTATAGCTGACGACCGCGCAAACGGGCTTTCACGCCCGCGCCAAAGCATGATAGGGCGGCGCGATGAACGCCGGAACCCCGACTGAGCCGCGCCTTGCCGACGCCGACGCACTGATCGCAGAGATGGGCGCGCGGGCGCGCACCGCCGCAAAACAGCTTGCCACCGCGACCACCGAACGCAAGGCCGCCGCCTTGCGCGCGGCGGCGGCGCAGCTTCGCGCGCAGGCGCCCGCGATCCTCGATGCCAATGCACGCGACATGGCGGCGGGGGAGAGCGGCGGGCTGACGGCGGCGATGCTCGACCGGCTGCGGCTCGACGAAGGGCGACTGAACGGCATCGCCGACGCGGTCGAGGCCGTCGCCGCCCTGCCCGATCCCGTCGGCGCCGAGATCGACCGCGCGGTGCGGCCCAACGGCATGGAGCTGGTGCGCGTGCGCGTGCCGCTGGGCGTTATCGGCATCATCTATGAAAGCCGTCCCAACGTCACTGCCGACGCCGCCGCGCTGGGCCTGATGGCGGGCAATGCCGTGATCCTGCGCGGCGGCAGCGAGGCCGTGCATTCGAACCGCGCCATTCACGCCGCGCTGGCGGCGGGACTGGCCGAGAGCGGGCTGCCCGCCGACGCGGCGCAGCTCGTCCCCGTGCAGGACCGCGCGGCGGTCGGCGCGATGCTGCGCGCGCAGGGGCTGATCGACATCATCATCCCGCGCGGCGGCAAGGGCCTTGTCGCGCGCGTGCAGGAAGAGGCGCGCGTGCCCGTGCTCGCGCATCTCGACGGCATCAACCATCTCTATATCGACGGCGCCGCCGATCCCGCGAAGGCCGTGAGCCTCGCCGTCAACGCCAAAATGCGGCGCACCGGCATCTGCGGCGCGACCGAGACGATCCTGATCGACCGCGCCTATTCCGCGCCGCTGGAGATCATCGACGCGCTGGTCCGGGCGGGCTGCGAAGTGCGCGGCGACAAGGCGATCGCCGCGCTCAGCCCGCATGTCACGCCCGCCGACGCCGGCGACTGGGACAGCGAATATCTCGACGCCATCGTCTCCATCGCCGAGGTAAACGGCGTGGACGCCGCGCTTGCGCACATCGACGCCCATTCGAGCCGCCACACCGACGCCATCGTCACCGAGGACGCCGCGACGGCCGACCGCTTCCTCGCCGAAGTCGACAGCGCGATCGTCATGCACAACGCCTCGACGCAATTCGCCGACGGCGGAGAGTTCGGCCTGGGCGCGGAGATCGGCATCGCCACGGGACGGCTGCATGCGCGCGGGCCGGTGGCGCTGGAAGGGCTGACGACCTATAAGTGGCTGGTGCGCGGGACGGGACAGACGCGGCCTTGAATCATTTGTATACAAATGATACATTCGCTGCATGATTAAGCAGACCGTCATTTCCGCCCGCGTCGATGAAGAGATGCTGAGCGATCTCGATCGCATCGCCGCTTTCCACGACCGCAGCAGGGCGTGGGTGATCGCGCGCCTGTTGCAACAGGCCGTCGCGCATGAAATCGAATATGTGGAACTGATCGAACCCGCGCTTGAGGACGTGGCGGCAGGCCGGTTGATTCCCCATGAAGAGGTGATGGCCGAGATCAGGGCCAAGCTGGCGGCGCGCAAAGCCGCCTGATGCGTCTGCAATGGACGCCGCACGCGCGCGAAGACCTTTACCGGCTCGCCGATTCCCTGAACGATGGCAATCCGGGCGCGGGCGACATGTTGTTGCACGGCGCCATGACCGCCACGAGGCAATTGCTCGCCCATCCGCGCATCGGCCCTGCCATCGGCGGAACCCGCATTCGCAAATGGCCCATTGCCCAATCGCCATGCCTATTTCTCTATATGGTTCGCGACGACGAAATTCTATTGCTGCGCGTCGTGCATAACCGCAGTGACTGGCAATCCCTCGCATGATCACCACCGGCCTTCTCGGCGGCAGCTTCAATCCCGCGCATGGGGGGCATCGCGCGATCAGCCGGAATGGGATCGAGGCGCTGGGACTCGACGAATTGTGGTGGCTGGTGTCGCCCGGCAATCCGCTGAAGCCCGCGAAGGGCATGGCGCCGCTTCCCGCCCGCCTCGCCTCCGCGCAGCGCATGGCACGGCGGGCGCCGATCCGGGCGACGGCGATCGAGGCGGAACTGGGCACGCGCTATACCGTCGATACGTTGAAAAAGCTGGTGCGGCGCTATCCGAACCGGCGCTTCATCTGGATCATGGGCGCCGACAATCTGGGCCAATTGCCCCAATGGCGCGACTGGCGGGGAATCGCGCGGACGATGCCGATTGCGGTTATCGCGCGTCCGGGCTATAATGGCCGCACTCACGCCGCACAGGCGATGGGCTGGCTGCGGCGCTTCGTCCGGCCCTCTGGCCAGAGGCTTCATTGGACGGACTGGAGACCGCCTGCCCTCGTGTTCCTGCGTTTTTCGCCCGACGTGCGATCCGCAACTGCGATACGGCAGGCCGACCCCCGCTGGTTCGAACGCTATGCTGGCCGCGCGCCGCGCGACCCACTGACGCATTCGCGCCCGCGTGACGGCAAAAGGAAAGGACCCGCTTGATAGCCGCCAACAAGGATGCCGCGCCCGGCGCCGCATCCGCCCGCAAACCTTCTGGCGCCAAATCCTCTGGCGCCAAATCCTCTGGTGACAGCGTGGAAGCGCTCCACGCGCTGATCCTCCATCAGCTCGACGAGGACCAGGCCCAGGAAACCATTTCCATCCCGCTTGCCGGCAAGAGCAGCATCGCCGATCACATGGTGATCGCGAGCGGCCGGTCGACACGCCACGTCGCGGCGATCGCCGACAAGCTGGCGCAGCGCATCAAGCAGGAAACGGGCCGCGGCGTCCGCGTCGAAGGGCTGCCGAACGCCGACTGGGTGCTGATCGACGCGGGCGACATCATCGTCCACCTGTTCCGGCCGGAGGTGCGCAGCTTCTACAACCTCGAACGCATGTGGTCGTTCGGCGACGCGCCGCCGGTCGCCGCCGCGAACTGAGTTTGGCGTCGTACCGTATCCCCGAGCGAAGTCGAGGCTGCGGGGGCGCGGCTTCTCGCTTCGCTCGAAGAAGCCCCTCGACTTCGCTCGGGGATACGGCTTTGATTTAACGCACGGCGCTTTAGGGACCAGAAACGCCATGCTGCTGCACATCATCGCGCGGGGACGCATCGGACGCGGGCCGGAGGGCGAACTGGTCGAGCGCTATATGAAGCGCGTGACATGGGCGCGGAAAATCTCCGAGCTTCCCGACACCGGCGGGCGTCGTCGGTGGAATTCGCCCGGATGCTGGAAAAATGGCGCGATGGCGGCGTGCGCGAGGCGCGCTTCTGCATTGGCGCCGCCGACGGCTTCACGCCGCGGGAACGCGAAGGCGCGGACAAGGTGATCGCCTTTGGCCGCGCGACCTGGCCGCATCTGATGGCGCGGGCGATGCTGGCCGAACAGCTGTGGCGCGCGACCAGCATCGTCGCGGGCCACCCCTATCACCGCGAGGGCCGGCAATGAGGCGCGCGGCGACATCACGGATGAAGCTCGCTGCGCTCGCGGGGCTGACGCTGCTCGCCGCGCTGGCGGGCGGGACCTGGGCGCTGGCGCAAGGCGATGTGTTCGACCCCGCCGCCATCGCCGCGCGCGAACGTAGGCAATTGCTGAGCGCGAAGGAGCAGTCGGCGCAGGCGATGGCGCGCAGCGCGCAATATGAGGCACAGGCGAAGGCGGCGCGCAGCGAGGCCGACCGGCTGAAGAAACGCAGCGCCGCGCTCGCCGCGCGCATTCAGTCGGCGGAGGCCGACATCAGCGCGGGCGAGGCGCGCGTCGCGCTCGTCAACCGGCGGCTCGCGGCGCAGCAGGCGCGGCTGGAACAGCAGCAGCAACCGCTGCTGGAACTCACGGCGTCGCTGCAACAGCTTTCGCGCCGGCCGCCCGTCAGCGTCCTCGCGCAGCCGGGGTCGCTGCGCGACATGGTCCACGCGCGTGCCGTGCTCGACGCCGTGATGCCCGTGATCGAACAGCGCACCGCCGGGGTGCGCCGCGAACTCGCCGCGCTGCGCACCACGCGCGCGCAGCAGGCCGTCGCGCTGAAAGCGCTGTCGTCCAGCAAGACCCAGCTCGCCGAGCGGCGCGACGCGCTGACGCGGCTCGAGAACGAAGGGCGGCTGCGGTCGCGCGAGTTGATCAGCAGCGCGCAATTGGAGGCCGACCGCGCGCTCGGCCTGGGCGAAAAGGCACGCGACATCGTCGAACTGATGGATTCGCTAGAGATCGATGGCGCCGTGCGCGCCGAACTGGCGCAGCTTGCGGGACCCGTCGCCCGCCCGCGCGACCCGGCCGCCGCCGTGACGAACGCCGCCCCGCCTCCGGCGGCGGAAGCGGAACTGTCGCAAGGCGCCTATCGCCTGCCGGTCGTCGGGCGCATCGTCGCCGGGCTGGGCGAAGTCAACGACAGCGGCGTGCGCTCCCGCGGCATCACCATCGCGGCGCGACCTGGCGGGCAGGTCGTCGCGCCCGCGCCGGGGCGCGTCGGTTTCGCGGGCGACTATCGCGGCTATGGCAAGATCGTCATCATCGACCATGGCGGCGGCTGGACGTCGCTGCTGACGGGCCTGATCGGCCTGTCGGTCGGCGTCGGCGACACGCTGGAGACCGGGACGCCGATCGGGCGCGCGGGATCGGACGACAGCCGCATCACCATCGAACTGCGGCGCGCGGGGCGCCCCGTCGACATCGTGGCGATGCTGGGGTGAGTTTGACCGTCAAAATCATCCTCTCTTAGAACATCGTGCGTTAAATCTGATCTATCGTCCCGTTCGTGTCGAGCGAACGGACTGAGAGCGATGCAGATCAAAGGCTCGACTCTAAGCCATTGGAGGATGGCGCGCCGAGGTATATATGATGGCGGAAACTCGCATGACCGAAAGACGCAGATGACCGAATCGACCAAGCCCGCCGTCTCCCGCAAGCGCCGCTTTGCCCTGTGGCAGGCCGCGGCGGCGTTCAGCACGCTGGCGCTGGTGCCGCTGGCGACCGGCGCGATGGCGAGCGTCGATTCCAAGACGACCGACGAGATTTCGCGCTTCATGGACGTGTTTCTGGAAGTGAAATCCAACTATGTCGAGCCGGTCGACGACAGCAAGCTGATCGAAGGCGCGATCAACGGCATGCTCGCCAGCCTCGACCCGCATTCGGGCTATCTGGACGCGAACGGCTTTTCGACGCTGCGGACGCAGACC
>PHEM01000049.1 GCA_002842935.1 Alphaproteobacteria bacterium HGW-Alphaproteobacteria-13
CCCGAATGCAACAGATGAATCGCCGACTCCAAGGCGGAATCAGCGGGTCATAACTGGCTCAAGTTTCAAGGATTGGCAAGAATAAGCGTGTGCACACGCTTATGGTGCGATCTTTAGACCGCTTTGCGGTAATGACGGAGATAGTCGGGATACTCGATCCCCCGCGTCTTCAAGAGATTGATCGTCGCCTCTTCAACCAGAGCCGCAACAGAGGTTTGCTCGCGCTCTGCCAATCCCTTGATCTCAGCTGCAAGCTCAGGTTTTACCCAAGCCGCAAGGTTGCGCGTGTTCGCACGGCTTGGCCGCCGCTTTGGCAGCGGGACCGGCAACAACGGGTCTTCCTGTCTTTTCGGGCGAGCCATAGGTCTAAAACACAAGAGGTTGATGTGGTGCCGGAATAAGCGTGTTGACACGCTTAATGACTGTAATGTGGTTGCGCGGCAAGAGACGACAAGCTGGGTTGCCCTCGCCGTCAAAGCGAGGATAGACATATCCTAATCGGTAAAAGGGAATAAATCACGATGCCGCATAGCGACGATTGGCAGTATGATCCGATCCTTGAGCGCGAACTAACCACCCGCCGCCCCGCTGGGGGAATGATCCAAGCGGTCGAGATTGCGCAACTGCCGTCGAGTGAATGGATCATCAATGTTAAAGTATCGTGGCGCGGCGATAAGTGGCTGAATGTCTGCCTATTCGAGCAACCGACGCTTAAAACCTACAAGCGACTGTCAAGTGCTGTGCGACATGTCGTGCTCGATTACGGATATGAGGATGACCATATCCGATTGGTCCCTGACAAACAATGTAGCAACAAATTGGCGTTTTAGGCTTCCCTTTCCCCTTCATCGTGATATGTGCATAAATCTCGATGACGAGGGAGAAAGCGATGAAAGCTTTTAATTTCGCGCTCGCGACCGCCCTGGTGGGGCCTGCGGTGCAATCGACCCCCGCTGTAGCATCGGATAATACCTGGGCATGTGAGGTTGTGCTGTGCATCTCCAACCCGGGTGGTCCGACGCAATATCCAGCCTGTGTTCCACCGATAACGAAACTGTGGCGCGTGCTGGCTCTCGGCGGCAGCTTCCCGACATGCACGGGCGGGGGCATCGCCAAGACCAAATACAAGAAGCCGGATGATGGGAGGCCTGGGCGCTTGACGGTCACTTGGACTGACGGGCGGCAACAGACCTACTATCAGCCCCGCAACTGACCGGGAGCGGGAGCGTGTTCCTCGAAACTGGAGCCGTTCTTGCGCTGGCGGCGCAATGCGCCCCAGCGGTAGCACCGCATACGATCGCCGCGATCGTCGATGCGGAATCTTCGAACTATGTTTTTGCGATCAACGTCAACGGCGTGGCCAGTCAGCCGCGCCGTCCGCGTAATGAGGCTGAGGCCATCGCAACCGCGCGCTCCTATGTTGCGCGCGGCTACAGCGTGGATCTCGGCCTCGGCCAAATCAATTCACGCAACATGGGCTGGCTCGGCCTGACGTGGGACACTGTTTTCAACCAGTGCGCCAATGTCGAAGCGGCGGGCCGTGTGCTCCTGTCCAATTTCCGTTCGGCCAAGACGGGTCGCACCCCGCAAGAGGCCCTTCGGGTCGCACTCAGCATGTATAACACAGGCTCTCAATCGAGAGGTTTCCGCAACGGCTATGTCGCCCGCGTGGAGAATGCAGGCCGCCGCGTTAGCGGTCGGCCTGCGACCGCAATCCCGACTGTCATCGTGGGCGATCAGCCCGCCAGCGCCGCCATGAGCGACACTGGCGCCGGTCGTGTGCCGGTGGAGCTGGCGGAAATCGCAGCGGAGAACATGGAGGCGGCTCCACCGCCTGCACCGCCTGCGTGGGATGTTTTCGGCCGCGCCCAACACGCGCGGATTGGTTCGTAAGGCGAAGATAGGAGTTGTCGAATGTTTCGTATCTGGAAGATCAAGGCTGAAACCCGGCTCGATGCGCTGCTCGCGCGTCTCAAGCCCTCGCCGCTCATGGCGCGCGCGCTGCCCCTGTCGCTGCTGGCAAGCCTGCTCGTAGCGGAGCCGGCCTTTGCGCAGGCAAACTTTGAAGGCCTGGCCGACAACATTCTCGGCCTGCTGAGCAACGGGTTGCTCCGCACGCTGGCGATCATCGCGATCATCGTCGTCGGCCTTCTGTGGTTCCTCGGCCGCGCGTCGGTGCAGATGCTCGTCACGGTCGTAGTTGGCGTGGTGATCGTGTTCTCCGCGCCGTGGATCGTCGACACGATTACGGGGTGATCGGGGATGGACGGTCAGGAAGAAATGACAAAAGACCCGCTGTTCTTGGCCGTCACCCGCCCCGCTTTGTGGGCGGGTGTTCCCATTGAAGCGGGCGCGCTCATCATCATGGCGGGCGCAATCACGTTGGTTGGTTCGGGCAATCCTCTCTACGGCGGCGCGGCCGCCGTCGCGCTTTATGCGATGGCGCGGCTTATCGTTCGGCATGACGTGAACGCATTCCGGCTGATCTTCCTGTGGGGCCGGACCAAAGCGGCGAACCGCAACCGCGTCTTTTGGGGTGGGTCGAGCTACACGCCGCTGCCGCTCTACGGAATTAAGCGAAAGGGATTTGGTCGTGGTGTTCGGTAAGAGCGCGCTCGCGGAGAAGGTGCCTTTTGATAAGGCCAAGCGGGAGGAAATGCCCGAGAAATTCTTGCCGTATTCGCGGCATGTCAATGAGCATGTAGTCGCCCTCGATAATGGCGATCTGATGCTCATGCTCGAACTGGATGGGCGGCCCTTCGAGACTTCGGACGTGCGCGATCTGAACGATTGGCACACGCGCCTCAACGGGGTCTGGCGCAATATCCATGACGAGCGGCTTTCGATCTGGACGCACATGCTGCGGATGCGCGTGCGCGACTATCCGGGCGGCACGTTCCGCTCCCATTTCGCCGCGAAGCTCGATCAAAAATATTATGAGCGGATGACGGCCGAACGCATGTTCCGCAACCGCTTCTTCATGACGGTCGTGATCCGCCCAACAGCAAACGCGACCGACAAGCTGATGGATTTCCTGCGCAAGAAGCAGGAGGACAAGAACGCCAATATCGCGGAAGCCCTGGAGCTGCTGGAAGACAAGGTGCGCGATCTGGAAAAGCTGCTGCTGCGCGTTAGTCCGCGCCGTGTCGGCATCTATGAGCACCGCGGCCTCCTGTTCTCCGAACCGCTGGAAATATTGAACCAGGTGATGACCGGGCGCTATCGGCGCTGCCCTCTGGTCCGTGGCCGTCTCGGCTCGGCGCTTTATGCGAGCCGCGCCATTATCGGCGCTGAGACATTTGAGGTCCGCGACGCCGATCATTCGATGTTCGGCGGCATTTTCGGCATTCGCGAGTATCCGTCATCGACAACGCCGCGCCAGTTTGAATCTCTGCTCTCGGTCGATTTCAGCCTCGCCATAACGCAGTCGTTCACGTTCCTGTCGCGCACAGCGGCAACAGAACGGTTCCGGCTTCGCCAGACCCAAATGGCGAACGCGGGTGACAAGGCGATCAGTCAGATGGATGAGCTGATCGACGCGGCCGATGATTTGCAATCGAACCGCTTTGTGCTGGGGGACCATCATTTCACGCTGACGGTGTTCGCGGAAGATTTGAAAAAGCTGCGCGATAACATGTCGATCGCGCGCGCCGCGCTGGCCGATACGGGCATGGTCGCCGCCCGCGAAAGCGCGGCGCTGGAAGCTGCCTATTGGTCGCAGCTGGTCGGCAATTTCGCATGGCGGGCGCGCCCTGCGCCGATCACGTCCTACAATTTCTCGGCCTTCTCGCCCTTCCATACGTTCCCGGCAGGACACGAGGATGGTAATCATTGGGGGCCTGCGGTCGCCTTGCTCAAGACAAGCGCGCGCAGCCCCTATTACTTCAATTTCCATTCGGCGGACCTGGGCCATTCGATGGTCATTGGCCCATCGGGCGGCGGCAAGACGGTGCTGGTCAACTTCCTGATGGCGCAGCTCGAAAAATTCAACGCGCGCCATATCTTCATCGACAAGGATCAGGGCGCGGAAATTTTTGTCCGAGCCAGTGGTGGCACCTATCTCGCACTGCGCAACGGGGAGCCTACGGGCTTCGCTCCCCTCAAGGCGCTCGACAATACGGCTTCCCATCGCGCGTTCCTCGGTCGCTTCATCCGCCAGCTGGTGAAGCAAGAGGGTGCGCCGATCACGGTGCAGGAATCGCACCTGATCGACGATGGCATTGAAGCCGTGATGAAGCTGCCACGCGAGCAACGCTCGCTGTCGGCGCTGCGTACCATGCTCGGCATGTCGGACTCGGGCGGCGTCGGCGCGCGCCTGGTCAAATGGACCTCCGAGGGGAACCTTGGCTGGGTTTTCGATAATGAGGAAGATTCCATGTCGCTCGAAGCCCGTTTCGTGGGCTTCGATATGACCGACTTCCTCGAAAATGCGGAAATCCGCACGCCGGTCATGCTCTACCTGTTCGAGCGGATAGACGCGCTCCTGACAGGCGAGCGCATGGTTATTGCGATTGACGAATTTTGGAAGGCGCTGGCCGATCCGGCGTTCACGGCATTCGCGCAGGATGGCCTAAAGACATACCGCAAGCGCAATGCGTTCCTCGTCTTTGCCACGCAGTCGCCTGCAGACGCGCTGCGGTCCACGATCAGCCATTCGATCTTGGAGCAGGTCGCGACGAAAATCTTCCTGCCCAATCCGTTCGGCCAGCGCCGAGATTACATCGAAGGCTTCTCGCTGTCGGAGGCGGAATTTAAGCTTGTGCGCGAAGAGCTGTCGCCGGAAAGCCGCAAATTCCTCGTGAAGCAGGGCCATGACTCCGTTGTGGTCGGCCTGGATCTCATTGGCATGGACGATGAACTGGCCGTGCTGTCGGGGCGCGCTGAGACAACGGGCGTGGCCCGCGAAGTGATTGCCGAACTGGGCAATGATCCGAAGCTCTGGTTGCCGGAATTTCACCGGCGCCGGCGCCCAAGCTGAAAGGAGTGAGACTATGAAGCAGCTATTCTTGGCGGCTGTGTCGATCGGGAGCCTTGCGGCCGCGACGCCAGCCAGTGCGCAGGGTATCCCTGTGTTCGATAGCACGTCCGTGCTCAAGCATATCGAACAAATCCAGAAGACCATGCAGATGATCGAGCAAGGTCGCCAGCAGATTGCGGAAGCGCAGCAGCTCTACCAAGGGCTGAACCAGCTGACCGATGTTTCCTCGATCGCCAACCAGCTCAAGACGGATTCGCTTCGCACGCTCGGCGTCGATGTGAACTCCCTCGAACGCATGGCGCGCGGCGATTTCAGCGGCGGCGGCGGCTACGGCGGCCGTTCCGATGCGATCTATCAGGACATGCTCGAACGTCTCGGCGTGTCCGCGAATGGCGATCAAACCGATGTTCGCTATCAGTCGGCGCGCTCGATCGCGATGGACAAGGCCATGGCCGAAGGGATGGGCGAAGCGGCCACATCGCGCGGCGAAGGCTTGGAAGAGCTGCGCAGTCGCCTAGCGTCGGCGTCAACGGCCAAGGAAGTTGCTGACCTACAAGCGCGCATCCAGCTCGAAAGTGCGTCGATGATGAACGACCAGCTCCGCGTCGATGCCATGGAGCGGGCGCGTCGGGCCGAACAAGCGGCCAAAACGGCGGAAGCACTGTCCAGCTATTCCCGCGATCGTGAAGAGCAACTGGCCCGCGCACGGGCAGCGGCGGGAATGTAAGAATGCGAAAGATGGCCTTAGTAGCATTGAGCGCAGCCGGCTTAATCGCCGGCTGCCAACGCGCGCCCGCTTTTCCCGAAATCCTCATGACCTACCACGACGTGGAATGGCTCAAAGCCAATGAAGATCAAATTCCGGTGATCGTATCGGAGTGCGACAAGATCATGAACAGCGAACTCAAACAATCCGATCTTCCCATTCCCGTCGCCAAGAATTGCGGAGGCATCAAGTCTGCCATCGCGTCCATCAAATATTCCCGTGACCGAGAAGATCAGATGGCTCGCGCTCGCAAAGCGGCGGGAATGTGACAGCTCGAAGCTCGATTAAATAATAACGCGGAGCGATCTGGTGGAATACGATCTATTCACAAATGCCTATCAGGGCTTCGTCAACGAACTCAACTCTTCTGTAGTTTCAAACTACGCTGGGTTTGTTGGCTGGATCGCTGGGCCGCTCCGCACGGGAATGGTGATTTATATCATACTGCTCGGCTACGCTATCATGCGCGGTGCTGTGCAATACCCGTTCCGCGAATACGTCTATCGCTCCCTCATGCTCGCTGCACTCTATTGGGCTGTGACAAGCCTTTACGGAGCATCAATTGCACAAATGATCGTGACGGGGCTGCCTAATGAGTTTGCCTCAATCATCGGAGGCTCGCCAAATGGCGTCGGTGGGTCGTTTGATACGATGTGGGCGCGCGTCGATGTTGCCCTGATAGGGATGCAGGATGCCACCAAAGAATATGCTGAGCAGAACGCCAGCATGTGGGATTTGCAGGGGGCAGCGACTGCGATCATCCTGTGCATTGGCGCAACCATAATCATCTTGCTAACCGCTGTAGCCGCGTTGTTCGCGCTCGCGGTGGGCTTTGTGATCGTGCTCTATGCGTTGTTCGCGCTGGCCTGTCTGGCGGTGGTTGGTCCGATATTCGTCGGTGCGCTGCTGTTCGATTCCACCAGAAGCTACTTCTTCTCGTGGCTCGGTAGCGTCCTCAACTTCTTGATGCTGTCTTTGTTCGCGCTGTTGCTGGTGCTTGTCGTCGCCAACGTCGCAGAATCCGCAACAGCATCCTTCGACGGTCAGTTTGAGCACGTTTGGGACACATGCGTTCGCATCATCGCCTTCTACGTCCTCGCCTGCTTCTTCTTCCTACAAATTCCCGGAATTGCGGCCTCGCTGGGCGGCGGTGCTGCTGCGATGGTTTCGCAGTTCGGTAACGCCGTGATGAGCGGTGGCGGGGCTGTGGCAACGGGCGCAGGGCACGCGGCCAGCGATGCCCGCGCCATGGGGGCCAGCATGGGACGGGGCTTCTCGTCGGCGGTTCGCCGTTGGCGCAACCGAAACACAATCACCAGAGCTTGAGGGAACGAATATGCGCAAGTTGCTTGGACTCGGAATCTGCCTGGCGCTGGCGGCCTGCGCAGGCCAGCCCGTCAAAAAACCAGCCAAATGCGAGGGACCGATGCGGCCCGCAAATCCGCATGGGCTTACCCTTCCCTCGATCCCGGACCAGGCCGCGCAGCGAACCGCCCCGGCGAATGTGGACGTGTTCAATCAGGGCGCACCGGCAACGCCGGACGCGGCCCCGGCAGACCCTGCCACTCCGGGCAATGAACAGTCGGACGCATCGCGGGCGGTCGAAGTGCCGCGTCTAAGCGCTTCGCTGCGCGGCCCGATCTACTCGAATTGCTGAGGTGTTACGATGGCAGTTGGTATTCCAAAGGACGAGCTGAAAGCCTATTTCGAAGAGGCTGCAAGCTGGGAACGTGACAAGCTGGCGGCGGCCGAGCGCTCCAAAAAGCTGGCGTGGGTCGTCGCTGGCGTTGCTGGCGCGCTGGCGACTACTGGCGTTGTGGCCGTTGCAGCCCTGACGCCTCTCAAAACGGTCGAGCCATATGTTATCACGGTGGACCGTAACACGGGCGAAGCGTCGATCGCCGCCAAGCTCCACGGTGACGCGACGATCACCTATGACGAGGCGGTTCGTAAGTATTTCCTCGCCACCTATGTCCGCTATCGCGAAGGCTGGATAGCGGCCGCTCGCGAAGAATATTTCGATGCGGTCATGGTCATGTCGGCGCGGCCCGAACAAGATCGGTGGTCACGCTTCTATAAGACCGACAATCCCCAAAGTCCGCAAAACATACTGGCGAACCGCACTGATGTTTTCGTCGAAATCAAGCGCGTGTCGTTCTTGGGCGGCAATGTCGCGCAGGTCTATTTCACCAAGGAATCTGTGACCGGCTCGAACTCGACCAAAACCGATGCCGTCGCGACCATCAAATACAAGGTCGATGGCACGCCGAGCAAGGAAGTGGACCGCTTCAAGAATCCGCTTGGCTATCAGGTCGAGAGCTATCGCGCTGACGTGGAGGTGCCCCAATGACCGTGTTGAAGTGGAGCGCCCCGTTTGCGCTCGCGATCGCGCTGGCAGCGTCGCCGGCGATGGCCGAAGAAACGCCCCATGCGACGGTGCTCGATCACCGGGTTCGTGAAGCGAACTACAATGATCGGCAAGTCTATGAGATTCCGGGCGTGTTCCGCATCGCCACGGAAATCGTCTTCGCCAAGGATGAAGTGGTCGAGCATGTGGCGCTCGGTGATACCGTGTCCTGGGAAGTCGCACCGGCTGCCAATTCGCTCTTCATCAAACCGCGCGAGCGCGCGGGTCGCACGAACCTGACAGTCATTACCCGTTCGCGCTATGGGCCGCGCAGCTATCGGTTCGCTCTGTCGCCAACGCAGCGGGGCAGCGGCTTCTATACGGTCGTATTCCGCTATCCTGAACAGGAAGCGGCCGAAGCGCAGGCGCAAGCCGCAATGGCCCAGCTCGCTCAGCTGAAAGCATTGGAGCGCGGCGCGGTGAAGTCGGCGCTCGATATTGGCGTGCTGGAAGGCACGCGCAACGCCGATTACATCATGCAAGGATCGACGGCCATCCAGCCCTCCGAAGTGTCTGACAACGGACAGTTCACGGTGATGCGCTTCCCCAACCAACGTGAGTTGCCGGCGTTCTTCGTCGTCAATCCTGATGGATCGGAAGCCATCGCCTCCTTCGATGTGCGCGATGAGTATGTGGTGCTGCACGGGGTTTACAGAACGATCCGGCTGCGCCGGGGCCTCGAAGTGCTCTGCATCCACAATCAGAAGACTGATTACTACGGGCGCGATCCCAAAACTGACACGGCCTCGGGCCTGGTCGAGCGAACCACAGGGGTTGAGTAAGATGGCTGCGAACGATCATGACAATGCGCCGCATGGCGACAACATCATTTCGCAGGGCGAGACGGTCGAAAACCGGCCCCTTGCGTCAGAGCCGGTGCCCGATCCGGAAGACATTGAGCGGCAAAGCGAGCGCCAGGCCAAGATTGCCGCTCTTCCGAACAGGTCGATCGACCCCAAAAAAGCGGTCGTTCTCGCTGCGGTTGCCTGCGGCGCGATCGTGCTCGGTTTCAGCACAATCGACGCGATGCGGAGCGATCCAACCGAGAAAGCCGAAAAGCCGGATGAAAGGCAGCTCGCCAACTACGATCCCAAGTCGATCATAGCGCCAACGCTTGCCGATGCGCCAAATGATCCGAACGCGCCGGTGCCCATGACGGAAGTGCCCGCCCTTGATGGAAGCCAAGCGCCCCGCCCAGCCGGGGCAAGCGGCCGCCCCCAAAAGTCTGAGGGGCAAGTCATCGCAGAGGCCCAACGCCGCGCCGGGATCATGGCTTATGGTGGCGAAAACAGCGGCGGCGTCGGTGGAGCGGTGGCAGCTGCCACCGGCCTGCCCATGGGCGGCGGCACAGGAGCACAGGGCGCGCAGTTGATTGGTGCGTCGGCCGATGGCGATGGGCAGGGTGGATCGCGACGGACCAATCTCGAAAACATGCGCCAGACCTCGCAAATTGATCGGGTCTCGGGCCGCGACATTGGCAACCGCGATATGCTGATCCTCGCGGGTTCGTTCATTCCGTGCGTGCTGCAAACCGCGATGGATTCCAGTCAGCCCGGATATGTCAGCTGCATCATTCCCCGCGACATTTATTCGGACAACGGCCGCGTCGTTCTGCTGGAAAAGGGAACGCGCGTCCTGGGCGAATATCAAACCGGCGTCCAGCGCGGGAAATATCGTCTCTTTGCGGTATGGAACCGCGCGGTCACGCCTCGCGGCGTGGCGATCGACGTAGGTTCGCCCGCCAGCGATGCGCTCGGCCGTTCAGGCATGGCAGGCGGCGTAAAGAACTTCTTTTGGGAACGCTTCGGGGCCGCACTGTTGTTCAGCTCGCTTAACGAGGGCATAGCGTGGATGGTACGCCAGACAACGCTAAGGGAGAACAATCAGCGAATGCTTAGGCGCGCGGCTGTCCGGCGGAAGATTGAGGGCCTTGCGGCCAGCGGAAGCGGCTGCACGATCCCAGAGGAAATCGCCGGAGAAGGCAATATGCTCCCAGCCCACGGGGGACGTATGGGCGAGGAGATCGTCAGGCACCGGGATGGATGTAGAGCGCAGATGCTGGGCGGCGACATCCATGTAGATGGTGTTCCAATAGACGATCGCGGCAATGACCAGATTGAGGCCGGATGCGCGATATTGCTGCGCCTCATGGCTTCGGTCGATGATGCGGCCCTGGCGGAATGTGTAGATCGCCTGCGTCAGGGCATGGCGCTGCTCGCTGTTGTTGAGGCCGGCATGGCATCGCCGGCGCAGATCGGGATTTTCGAGCCAGTCCAGCATGAACAAGGTTCGTTCGATCTTGCCGATTTCCTGTAGTGCGACGTCGAGCTGGTTCTGCCGTTCGTAGGCGGCGAGCTTTCGCAGCATGACCGACGGCGCGACGTGGCCAGCCTTGATTGACCCTACGAGGCGCAGCACGTCGTCCCATTGTTCATTGATGATGTCGGTGCGGATACGCTTGCCCAACAACGGGGCGATGGACGGATAGGCCGAAACCGGCGCGATCGGCGCAAGCCGCCTGTCCGGAAAGTCGCGCAGGCGCGGGCAGAAGCGAAATCCCAGCATCGCGCACAGGGCGAAGACATGATCGGTCGCCCCGCCGGTGTCGGTGTAATGCTCGACGATCCTGAGATCGGTGCCATGGCTGGTGAGGCCGTCGAGGACATAGGGCGCTTCATGCGTGGCGGCCGAGATCACATTGACGTGGTAGGGCCCGCGCTGATCGGAAACATGGGTGTAGAAGCTGAAGCCATGATCGACGCCATAGCGGGCGTTGATGTCGCCGCCCGATGCGCCCCGCTTCGCGCCCCTGAAGAACTGACCATCGGAACTGGACGTTGTGCCGTCGCCCCATACCCGCGAGAATGGCAGGCGGTGGTGCGCGTTGATGAGGACGGCGAGCGCCGCGCGGTAGCTCTCGTCGCGGATATAGGCGTCATGGGTCCACAGGAGTTGATCGCGCGTGACGCCCTGGCTCGCGGCGGCCATGCGCGACAGGCCGAGATTGGTGGCGTCGGCGAGGATCGTGGCGAGCAGCGCATTTTCATTGGGACATAGCTCGCCGGTGCGCAGGTTGGTGAACGCCGAAAGAAAGCCAGTTTCCTGCGCCACCTCATGTAGCAGTTCGGTGATACGGATGCGTGGCATCATCGCATCGAGCCGGTCGGCCAGGGCTTCGGCGTCGGGCGTTGCGATCGTGCGAAAGGGGGATATCTGGAGGCGGCCGTCGCGGTATCGCACACCCTCCAAAGCGTCGCGTTTCAGGCGCTGGGCGAATTTCTTCAGCCGCCAGTCTAACTCGCGGCCCCGCTGTTCGAGCCATTCGCTGGCTGTAGGGGGCAGGCCAAGAGCCGATACGATCGGTTTCGCCTTTGCTTCGCTGAGCAGGTAGGTGTCAAACCGGCGGTATCCCGCCGATCGCTCCACCCAGACATCCCCGGAGCGGAGCTTGTTGCGCAGATGGGCGACCGTCGCGATCTCCCAGAGACGTCGATTGATCTTGCCGTCGTCGCCCACGACGATTTTCCGCCATTCCTTGCGGAAGGGCATCGGAGCGTCGGTAGGCACATCGCGCTTGCCCGACCTGTTGAGGTCGCGCAGTATCTCAATGGCGGCGATCGTTTTCGCGCTGCCCTTTCCGGCCCTGAACTGTAGCGCTTCAAGCAGATCAGGGGCGAACTTGCGCAACGTCGCATAGCGGTCGGCCGCGACCGTCAGCGGATCAAGATTGGCGGTTTCCGCGATCGTCGCCACTTCCGGTCTGGCCTTCAGGAGGGTGTGCCATCCTACCGAGGCGTCCAGGACCTCTATCGGGTCTTCGCCGGTATCGACCGCATCGGTCAGCGCGTCGATCGTCCTGCGAAAGATCAGCATCAGCCGCGCCACGTTCTTCGACGTGGTGGCATAGCTGCGTGCCTGAGCGTTTTTCGCGCGGGTGAAGATGCCGCCGATCAGCTTGTCCGCCATCTCCAGGGCGCTGTCCGTCAGCCGTTCTTCAAGATCGAGCAGGAAGGCAACGAGCGTGGCGCGTCGCCGGGAGGGAATATAGCGCTCGATCATATAGGCAGGCGACGCACGGCCTTCCCTGACATATTGCCGAAATCGGTCCGCATGAATGCGGCCCGCGACGTCGGGGGAAATGCCGATCTTCCGCACCTGCCTCAGACGGTCGAGGATCTGGCGGACGTGATCGGGCTTGGCCGCGACGGGGATGGTCTTGAGCAAGGCGAGATGGCTCATGCCGCCGGCGGCGTCGAAGAGCTGATCGAGGGCCTGGACCTGTTTGGCGCTGAGATCGGCGATCAGAGCATAGGCAGCTTGCTTGCGTGCACGCGCGCGTCCCGCGCTGCTGGCGCGTTCGATGGTGGAGATGGACGGCAGCAAAATCCGGGCCTCGCGCAGGGCGGTGACCACGCCCATCGCAATCGTCATCCCCTTGTCGGTCGCCCATGCCGCTTTCGCGGCCGCTTCGATCATGAAGGGAATATCCGCACGGGTCGCCCCCCGAAGTCCCAAGCGCACCGCCAGCTCACGGGCATGATCCGTCATTGTCTGATCCCGCGCCGCATAGTTAGCCAGGTCGGTTACGTGCAGACCAAGTTGCTCCGCGACGAAGGCGGCGAGATCATGGGGTATTGCTCCCCTGTCCTGTATCAACTGCGCAAGCGTGATGCCCGGGTGCCGCAGGAGCGCGAGTTGCAGCGCCACGCCCAACCGGTTCCGTCGCTCCCGTCGCGCGCCGATGATCTCGATATCCGAAGGCTCGAAGGTATAGAGCCGTGCCAGGCGGTCGCGATCGGTCGGGATGGCGAGGATCTGATCGCGCTCGCTCTCGGTCAGGAGTTGATGCTTGCGCTTCGTCATGCCGGTTCCCGTCCATAAAAGGTCATCTGCGCCTATGGACAGCCATGAGTAAAGAGACATAGTATGTGGACGGATGTCGATGGGGCCAAGCGGCTGCCCTCCATAGCGTCCACAGAACGACCGTTTGGGAGACGCACGGCATGGGCGGAATATTGGGCTACGCCCGGGTCAGCACCGGCGACCAGGACGTGGCGGGCCAGACCATGCGACTGGAGAAGGCTGGCGCCATCAAGGTGTTCACCGACGTCATGTCGGGCAAGAGCATGGAGCGCCCCGGTCTGGCCGAGTTGATCGCTTATGCCCGCAAGGGCGACACGCTGGCGGTGGTCCGCCTCGATCGGCTTGGGCGCTCGCTGGCCGAACTGCTCGCCACGGTCGAGACGCTTCGCGCCCAAGGCATTGCGCTCTTGAGCCTTGAAGAAAAGATCGACACATCGTCGGCCGCCGGCGAACTCATCTTCCATGTGTTCGGGGCAATTGCCCATTTCGAGCGGCGGCTCATCTCCGAGCGGACAAGGGACGGCATCGCGGCCGCACGCGCCAAGGGCAAGCAGCCTGGCCGTCAGCCGCTCGACATGTCCAAGGTGGATGCGGCCATCAAACTGGTTGAAGCCCGCATCTCACCGACTGAAGCAGCGCGGCAACTCGGCATCGGCCGATCGACCATCTATCGTGAAATGCGCCGTCTTGGCGTGGAAAGGCCTGCCTAAATGTCGAGATTGAAATCCGCTCACGATCTCTCCGGACTGATGAAGTATATGGGACGTGCGCTCTGGGACGAGATGATGGACGAGATGCTGTTCGCGCATCTTGGCCCGGCATGCGAGGCAACGGATCTTGAGCCTGATGATATCTTCGACGTCATCGGCGACCATTGGCAAGGCCAGCTGTGGGGCTGTGCTTTCGAAGACTTGCTCACACAGGAACTCGAGCCTGAAGGTCTCAATCTCGTCGATGAGTATCTCAAGCGCCGGGGCTGGAACGAGAAAGCGCCGAACAAGGCCTATATGCGCGCACTGCGCGATACGGTCATGTCGCTCTA
>PHEM01000470.1 GCA_002842935.1 Alphaproteobacteria bacterium HGW-Alphaproteobacteria-13
GCGCAGCGACCTCTCGCGCGCCACCACAGTCACCGAGGACCCCAACGCTTACCTGCAGGGAATGAGCGCTGACGGCTCGACGGGAAACTGCGTGCCGCTGCCGCCGGGCTCCGGCGGGACGAACATGGCTGAGTGGACCTGCAACGTCGGATCGACAGTGGTCGAACAGCCCAAGACCTGCACCCGCAGCCTCTCGGTCGCGGCGTGGAACGAGACGCTTTACCAGTACATCTGCGTCACAAGCCCAGGCTTTGCTGGCTGCGCCTCGCTTGAGGGGAGCAGCCTCTGCCGGAAAACCGGGACCTACCCGGTGCCGCAGTACAATCTCACTGTCGACTATTACGACTGCGACGCGGCCGTCAGCGACCCCAACGTTTATCTCATGGGCACGGTGCCCAAGCCGCCGCCGGCCAATGCCTTCCAGGTCGTGAGTAACGTCTACCGGTGCAACAACGATGGGATCACCGACGCGCTGACCTTCGATCCGGTAACTGGCTTCCCGCTGCAATATGTGACCGGCCTTCAGCAGTGCGGCTCGCTCGCGTCCGAGCCCAGCTGCACCCGGACGACGGCCAGCGCCGCAGGCCTAACCGACCGGCAGCTGTGCAAGACCTGGGACTTCGTCGGCGATCCCTTCGGCGGCGGGGGCTACCTCGCTTGTGCCGAGCCGGCGGCACCCGAAGAGGTCTATGCCTGCAGTTCCAATGTCGCCGGGATCGTCCCCGAAAGCTCAGTTTCGAAGTGGTTCACCGAAACCTGGGCCGACAATGCCTGCTCGGTTGATCTCGGCGCCTGTACACTCGCCAGCGAGACCTGCACTGCGCCCGGCGAGACCCGTCTCATCGACGGCGTTCCGGTAACGCGGCCCTGCTGGGAGAGCACGAAGACCTATCAATGCCAAACCGTGATTGGCGGCGGCAACGACTGCGGCAAGCTCGACGCGACACCCGGCTGCACCTTCGACCACGAGACTTGCCTCGACGATCCGCCAAGCGGCGATGGCTCGTGCAAGGTAGCCGAGCGTGTCTACAAGTGCCCAATCCCGGGAAGCACCCAGCAGCCAGCACAGTACATCTGCGGCGGCGACGTCTACTGCGTGAACGGCGACTGTGAGCCGATCGTCCGCGAGGCCTCGGACGAATTCAAGGACGCGGTTGTGGCGCTGAACGCGCTCGGCCAGGCCAATTCCGAATTCGACGAGTCCACGCTGACCTTGTTCAAAGGCACCGCCGAGAGCTGCGCCCACAAGGTCTTCGGCCTTGCCAACTGCTGCTCAGGCAAAGGCGTCCCGCTCCTCGTTCCACTGCTGTGCAGCCCTTCGGAAGTCCTGCTCGATCAGAAGGACGATGCCGGGCTCTGCCATAAGATCGGGACCTACTGCTCGTCGAGTTTCCTCGGCATCTGCCTCTCCAAACGCGACGTCTATTGCTGCTTCCAGTCGAAGATCAGCCGGATCCTCCAGGAACAGGGCCGCCCGCAGCTCGGCAAGAGCTGGGGGACCCCCAAGAAGCCCGTCTGCGATGGCTTCACCATCTTCGAGTTTCAGCAACTCGACCTCTCGGTGATGGACTTCTCCGAAATCTACGCGGAGTTCGTCGATGCGGCGAAGCTCCCCGACGAGGCCGCCACGCTCATCGAAATCCAGGCAAAGATCGAGGCCTATTATGCCGCGCACAAGCCCTGAAGCGGGCCCAATCTCTCGTGGCCAACCGGTCCGCGATTCCTCCGGGGCGAGCGTTGTGGCGCTTAGCGAGGTGGGCTCAGCAGACGACATGACCGTGCTCGAATTCTGCATCGGAATGGCGCTCGCCCGCCGCGGCAGCCTGACGGCGCGCGAGATCGCGGGCGAGGTCTCCACCTGGCTCGACAAGCCGGTACGCTGCCGCATGCTGAACGGCCAGCTCAAGGCCATCGCAGCAAGAGGTTGGGCGCGCCTCGAGGCCGGGACCTACACGCTGAGCGAAGCGGGAACCGAAGCGCTGCGCGGCTTCTACAGCGCGCTCGTGCGCATGCTCGATGGCGGCCGCCGACTGCTCGATGTCGCTGTCTTCATGTCACTGATCAAGGAATTCGAGA
>PHEM01000050.1:0-13998 GCA_002842935.1 Alphaproteobacteria bacterium HGW-Alphaproteobacteria-13
AGCGTCGCGGTGTTGCGAAGCGGATGGACGTTGACGCGGCTTTCCGCCGCCAGCGCGGCGTCGAGCACGATGGTGATGCTGCCCGGCGGGGCGTTGATCGCGGCAAGCGGCGTCACCGATCCCGGCCGGATGCCCAGCAGCCGTTCCATATCCTCCGCCTTGCCGAAGCTGACGCGCTTGCAGCCGATCGCGGCGGGCAGCGCCTTCAGATCGACGCGCGCCTCCCCCGGCACCGTGACGAGCCAATACGCCCCGCCCGCGTCCTTCAGAAACAGATTCTTGCTGTGCGCGCCGGGGATCGCGGCGTTCACGGCGTCGCTCTCGGCAACCGTGAACACCGCGACATGCTCGTGCGCGGCAAAGGGGATAGCGAGCGCCTGCAAATCCGCCAGCAATCCCGCCTCGCCGCGCATCGTCACACCTACATCCGGTGCAACGCGCAAAGCTTGTTGCCCGACGGATCGCGCAGATAGGCGAGATACATCTTCATCGCGCCCTCGCGCACGCCCGGCGGGTCTTCGATCGCGGTGCCGCCGTTTTCGACGCCTGCCTTGTGCCAGGCGTCGGCCTGTTCCGGGCCGGTCACGGCAAAGCCGATGGTGCAGCCGTTGCCCGCCGTCGCCGGTTCGCCGTCGATCGGCTTGGTGACGAGGAACAGCCCACCGTTGTGCATATAGATCAGGCGGCCCTTGTCGTCCTGAATCGCGGGATTGCCGCCGAGCGCCTGAAAGGTCGCGTCATAGAATTTCCGTGATGCCTCGATGTCGTTCGATCCGACCATATTGTGACTGTACATCGCCTTGAAGCTCCTCCTGATTCTGGTTGCGAAACGCCACCTACCCTGCCCCACCTTCCCGTTCGTGTCGAGCGAAGTCGAGACACCCATCGGCCTTGCTCTACGCCGATGGGTGTCTCGACTTCGACCAAAGGTCGAAGTTTATCCTGAGCGCCTGCAAGGCAGTCGAAGGGCTCGACACGAACGGAAGATAGGTCGAGTCCGACGCTCTAGCGGAACACCACCGTCTTGCGCCCGTCGATCAGCACGCGCTGTTCGGCGACCCAGCGCACGGCGCGCGCCAGCACCTGCGCCTCTATGTCGCGGCCCGTGCGGATCAGGTCCTCGACGCTGGCGCGGTGATCGACGCGGTCGACCGCCTGCTCGATGATCGGCCCTTCGTCGAGGTCGCCGGTCACGAAATGCGCGGTCGCCCCGATCAGCTTGACGCCGCGCTCATGCGCGCGGTGATAGGGCTTCGCGCCCTTGAACCCCGGCAGGAAGCTGTGGTGGATGTTGATGCAGCGCCCCGCGAGCCGCGCCGTCAAATCGCCCGACAACACCTGCATATAGCGCGCGAGGACCAGATATTCGGCCCCGCCGCGCGCCATGACGTCCAGGATCGCGGCTTCCTGTTCGGCGCGGTTGGCGTCGCTGACGGGCAAGTGGTGAAAGGGCACGCCGTGCCATTCGGACAGGCGCCGCTGATGCTCGTGGTTCGACACCACGCCGATAATATCGATGGCGAGATTGCCCGTCGACCAGCGGTGCAGCAGGTCGTTGAGGCAGTGGCTGCCCTGCGACACCGCGATAACGAAGCGCGGGCGGGCGGCGCTGGCGCGGATTTGCGCGTCCATCCCGAAACGCGCGACGACGGGCGCGAACGCTTGCCGCACCTCGGCAAGCCCGGCGGGGAAGCGCGGCCCGGCCCCGCGAAATTCGACGCGCATGAAAAAGCGCCCGGAATCGAGGTTGGCATATTGCTGGCTGTCGAGAATGAAGCCGTCGCGCTCCGCCAGCAGACCCGTCACGGCGGCGACGATGCCGACCGCATCGGCACAGCTAAAGGTCAGGATATAGGGACCGCTCATATCGTCACTCTCGCCTCCGCCCGGCCGGATCGGCTCGTCCCTTCAGGCAAACGGGCCGTCAATGCAAGACAAGCGCGCGCGATCAGCATTCGACGACGCTGACTGCAAGTCCGCCTTTCGAGGTTTCCTTATATTTGTCGCGCATGTCGCGGCCGGTCTGGAGCATCGTCGCGATCACCGTGTCGAGGCTGACGACATGCGTGCCGTCGCCGATCATCGCGATGCGGCTCGCGTCGATCGCCTTGATCGCGCCCATCGCGTTGCGCTCGATACAGGGGATCTGCACAAGCCCGCCGATCGGGTCGCAGGTGAGACCGAGATTATGCTCCATGCCGATCTCGGCGGCATTCTCGATCTGCGCGTTCGTTCCGCCCAGCGCCGCGGTCAGCCCCGCCGCCGCCATCGAGCAGGCGACGCCGACTTCGCCCTGGCAGCCGACTTCGGCGCCGGAGATGCTGGCGTTGCGCTTATAGAGCGCGCCGATCGCTCCCGCCGTCAGCAGGAAGGTCCGCACGCCCGCCGGGTCACCGCGATAGCTGCGCCGGTAATAGCGGATCACCGCCGGGACGATGCCCGCCGCGCCGTTGGTCGGCGCCGTGACGACGCGGCCCCCGGCGGCATTTTCCTCGTTCACCGCCATCGCCCACAGGTTGATCCAGTCCATCATCGCCATCGGGTCGGCCAGGTCCGCTTCGTATCGGGCGCGGATGTCGGCGGCGATCTGCGGCGCGCGGCGCTTGACCTTGAGACCGCCGGGCAGCACGCCCGTGCTGCCGCACCCCGCGTCGATCGACGCGTCCATCGCCTGCGCGATCTCGTCCAGCCCCGCCTCCACGTCGGCGCGGCTGCGGTGAACCAGTTCATTGTCGAGCATCATCTCGGCAAAGCTCTTGCCCGACGCCGCGCCCATTTCCAGCAGGTCGGCGCCCGAGGTGAAGGGAAAGGGCAGCGCGGCTTCATCCTGTGCGCCGCGGCTGTTGCGTCCGGCCTCTTCCTCATCGACGACGAAGCCGCCGCCGATCGAGAAATACATGCGCTTCGCCAGGATTTCGCCTTCGCCGTCGCGGGCCGTGAAGCTCAGGGCATTGGTGTGGAAGGGCTGGCGCTGGCGCATCTGGAAATGCAGGTCGCGCTTCGGCAGAAAGCGCACGGGAACGCGGCCGAGCAGGTCGATCGTCCCTTCGCTTTCCGCGCGCGCCCAATGCGCCTGAATGGCGGCAAGGCTGGTCGACGCCGGAATCTCGCCTGCCAGACCCGCGACGAGCGCGGTGTCCGATGCGTGCCCTTTTCCGGTCAGCGCCAGCGAGCCGTAAAGGTCCGCCTCGACATGCGCGGTCCGCTCCAGCAGGCCCTGCGCCTCGAGCCACAGGCCGAAACGCCGCCCGGCGACCATCGGGCCTACGGTATGCGAACTGGACGGTCCGACGCCGATCTTGAACAGGTCGAAAAGGCTGATGGTCATGACTGCGCCATATAACCCGCACGGCGATGACGAGAGGACATCGGCAACGGAACGCGACCGATTATAAGGCCCTGTACTCCCGCGAAGGCGGGAGTCCATCTCCGGTCGGCGCTATGTCGAACCAACTGGAGATGGGTCCCAGCCTTCAGCCTTTGGCTGAAGTTTATCCTGAGCGCCCGCCCTGCGGGCAGTCGAAGGGCGGGGACACAGGTTCCAATTGAGGACAATTTTACGCCGGATAGGTCCAGGCGCCATCGCGGGCGAGATTTTCCGCCGCGAAATCCCAGTTCAGCAATTCGTCGACGACCGCGTTCACATAGTCGGGGCGGACATTCTTGCGGTCGATATAATAAGCATGTTCCCACACGTCGACGACCAGCAGCGGCTTGATACCCTTGGTCAATTCGGTGCCCGCGTCGTGCGTGTCGGTGACCGACAGCTTGCCGTCCTGCGCGACCAGCCATGCCCAGCCCGACGCGAAATGGTTGATGGCGGTGTCCTTCAGCTTTGCCTTCAGATCGTC
This sequence comes from Alphaproteobacteria bacterium HGW-Alphaproteobacteria-13, assembly GCA_002842935.1. GTDB lineage: Bacteria > Pseudomonadota > Alphaproteobacteria > Sphingomonadales > Sphingomonadaceae > Sphingopyxis. The sequence continues at coordinate 3,852 of PHEM01000050.1, forward strand.
CAGCGAGCCGAAATCGCGGTCGATCGCGGCGGCCAGATCGCCCGACGGCGCGGTCTTGGACGGCGACAGGCTGTTCCAATAGAAAGCGTGGTTCCACGACTGCGCGCTATTGTTGAACAGGCCCTTGTTGCCCGCGCCTTCGGCATGGTGGACGATTTCCTCGAGGCTCTTGCCCGCAAGGTCGGTGCCGTCGATCGCGGCATTGACCTTGTCGACATAGGTCTTGTGGTGCTTGCCATGGTGCGTCGCCAGCGTGTCGGCCGAGATGTGCGGCTCCAGCGCGTCGAGCGCATAGGGAAGCGGCGGAAAAGCGATGGTCATGGCAGTCTCCATTTTTGATGTTCGTAATGGCACCCTAACTCGACTTTTCGCCGAAGGGTTGCAAGCCCCGACAAGGCAATTTTTCCTTCCCGGTCCCCAAGGTCATGTCGCCATCGCGCGCAGCGTCGCGATCCGGTCGGCTTCCTCGGCGGGCTTGTCGCGGCGGATACGCGAAATGCGGGGAAAGCGCATCGCCAGCCCCGACTTGTGGCGCCGCGACGCATGGATCGAATCGAAGGCGACTTCCAGCACCAGCGACTTTTCGACTTCGCGCACGGGACCGAAGCGATTGAGCGTATGGTCGCGCACGAACTTGTCGAGCCATTTCAGCTCCTCGTCGGTGAAGCCCGAATAGGCCTTGCCGACCGGCAGCAACTCGCCCTCCTCGCTCCAGCAGCCGAAGGTATAGTCCGAATAGAAGCTCGCGCGCCGCCCGTTGCCGCGCTGCGCATACATCATCACGCAATCGGCGGTCAGCGGATCGCGCTTCCACTTGTACCAAAGCCCGGTGCGGCGGCCCGCGACATAGGGCGCGTCGCGACGCTTCAGCATCACGCCCTCGATCGCCGCGTCGCGCGCGCCCGCGCGCAGCGCCGCGAGCTGCTGGAAATCGTCCACCGCGATGATCGGCGACAGGTCGAAACGGCTCGCGGCCAGCCGGGGGAGGAAACCCTCCAGCCGCCGCCGCCGTTCGCTCCACGGCAGCCGCCGCAGATCCTGACCATCCACCGCCAGCAGGTCATAGACGCGCACGAACGACGGATAGTCGGCAAGCATCTTCTTCGACACCGCCTTGCGCCCGAGCCGTTGCTGGAGCGCGTTGAAGCTTGCCGCCTCGCCGCCCTGCGCCTCGCCGCGCACCAGCAGTTCGCCGTCGATCACGGCCTCCTGGTCGAAGGCCGCGACCAGTTCGGGAAAGGCGGCGCCGATCTCTTCCCCGCCGCGGCTGTAGAGGCGCGTCTCGCCGCCGCCGCCACGGCCGCCGCGCGCGATCTGGACGCGGATGCCGTCCCATTTCCATTCGGCCGCATAGTCGGCGAGTTCAATGCCCTCGCCTTCCGCCAGCGGATGCGCGAGCATGAAGGGACGGAAGAAAGCGGTATCGGCAAGGTCGGGCCGCGCCGCCTGTCCCTCACCCCATGCGAACAGCGGCGCATAAGGCGCTGGAACCGCGTGCCAAAGCTCCTCTACATCGTCGATCGGCACGTCGAAAGCCTGTGCGAACGCCTGCTTCGCCAGCCGCGCCGACACGCCAACGCGCATCCCGCCCAGCGCCATCTTGAGCAGCGCATAGCGCCCGTCGGCATCGAGCCGGTCGAGCAGTGACGCGAGGATCGCGGGGGCGTCGCTGCGAGTGGCGGCGGACAGCGCTTCGACGGCTTCGGAAACGCGAAGGGAAGATTGCTGGCCTTCCATATCCATCCGCATCCCCGAGCGAAGTCGAGGGGCTTGTTCGAGCGGAGCGAGAACCCGCGCCGTCGCGGCCTCGACTTCGCTCGGCCACGCCCCTCGACTTCGCTCGGGGAAACGGTCTTCTTCATTTCCCGCCTCATCCGGCTCCGGCCACAGCAGCGCCGCCGTTTCCGCCGTGTCGCCGACGAAGTGCCGCGACAGGCGAAACAATTGCTCATCGACCCGCGTGGCCAGCAGCGCCCGCACCGTCCCAGCCTTCACCGCCGGAAAGTCGATGCTTTCGGTCAGCGCCGCGATCGCCCAGCCGCGATCGGGATCGGGCGTGTGCTGAAGATAGTCGGCGATCAGGGCCAGCTTGCTGTTGCGCGAACGCGTGTAGGTCAGCCGGTCGATCAGGGCCGCGAAACGCTTCACGCTTCCTCCTCCAGGTCGCGGCCGACGAGGTGCAGCGCCCGCGCCCGGCGCTGCGTCAGCTCGCACCAGCGCAGCAACCCCTCTTCGCTGCCGTGGGTGATCCAGCTTTCTCGCGGGTTCACATCGGCGATCGTCGCGGTCAGCTCGTCCCAGTCGGCATGGTCGGAGATGATCAGCGGCAGTTCGACCATGCGCGCCCTTGCCCGCTGGCGCACGCGCATCCAGCCCGACGCCATCGCCGTGACGGGATCGGGCAGTCGCCGCGACCAGCGGTCGTGCAGCGCGGAGGGCGGCGCGAGGACGATCTGCCCCGCCATCTCCGCCTTGTCCGTCTCGCTGACCGGCCGCAGCCTGCCCAGATCGACGCCGTGCACGGCATAGAGCGCACACATCCGTTCCAGCGCGCCGTGGATGAAGATCGGCGCATCCCAGCCCGCCGCGCGCAGTTCGGCGATCACGCGCTGCGCCTTGCCCAGCGCATAGGCGCCGACGAGCACGCAGCGCTCCGGCTCCGCGCGCACTGCGCCGATCAGCTTGGCGATCTCTCCCCCCGTCGGCGGGTGGCGGAATACCGGCAGGCCGAAGGTCGCCTCGGTGATCAATATGTCGCACGGCACCACTTCGAACGACGCGCAGGTCGGATCGGGGCGGCGCTTGTAATCGCCCGTGACGACGATCCGCTCGCCGCGATATTCCATCGCTATCTGCGCGCTGCCGAGAACATGGCCCGCGGGATGGAAGGAAAAGCGCACGCCGCCCCGCTCGAACCCCTCGCCATAGGCAAAGGCGGCGTTATGGCTCGCCTCGGCATCGACGCCATAGCGCAGCGCCATGATCGCCAGCGTTTCCGGCGTCGCGAACACCGCGCCATGACCGCTGCGCGCATGATCGGCGTGGCCGTGCGTGACGGCGGCACGCGCGACGGGGCTGGACGGGTCGATCCACAGGTCGGCGGGCCGGACATAAAGCCCGCGCGGATGCGGCTGAAGCCAGGACGTCCGCGTCACGCCTCGCGCCAGCGCGCGGGCAGCGCGATGTCCACGACCAGCCCCGCCGGGTCCCAATGCCGCTCGATCGTCCCGCCCAGATTGTTGCGGACGCTGCGTTCCATCAACAGCGTGCCGAAGCTCGTCCGGTCGGGCGCGACGATATCGCCGCTGCCGCCGCTTTCGGTCCAGCGCAGGCGGAACTGGCGCGGATCGGCGCCTTCCGCATCCTGCGTCCATTCGATATCGACGCGGCCTTCGTCGCCCGTCAGCGCGCCATGCTTGACGGCGTTGGTCGCCAGCTCGTTGAGCAGCAGCGCCATCGCCACCAGCGCATTTTCGGGCAGCAGCAAGTCGGGACCGGACCAGCGCACGCGCGGGAAGGAGGCCTGGACCTCCCGCATCAGCGCATGCATCGAACCCGTCATGAAGTTGGCGCCCAGCAGCACGTTCTGCGCGCGATTCAAGGCGTCGAGGCGGCTGCCGATCCGCTCGACATAATCGTCGACGTCGCGCGCGGCGTGGCGCGTCAGCGAAATGATCGCGCTGACCGTCGCGAACAGGTTGCGCATCCGGTGGTGCAGCTCGCGCATCAACAGGTTGGCATGTTCCTGGCGGCTCTTCTGCTCGGTGATGTCGATGCTGACGCCCGTCAGCTTGGCGTCGTCGGCCCACACGTCCCAGTCGCCACGCGAGGATATCCAGCGCACCCCGCGTTCGGGATGCATATAGCGATGTTCGACCGCGAAAGAGGCGCCGCCCCCGACCGATTCCCGGAACGCGGCCCGGACCGTCTCCCCATCCTCTGTCGGGATGCGGGCGACAAGACCGTCCAGACGCGTCAGCTCCGTTTCGAAATCGGCGCCGAAGGTCTGCGCGACGGCGCCCCGCCAGCCTATCTCGTCGGTGCGCGGGTCGAATTGCCAGATCGCCGTCCCTGAAAAATCCAGCGCATGTTCCAGCATCCGGCGTGCCTCGTCGCGCTCCACGCCGATGCGGCGCAAGTCGGCCTCCGCCATGATGATCGCCGCGAAATCGTCCAGCCGGGTGAGGTCCTGCTCGGTCAGGTCCGGGCGCGGCTTGCGGTCCATCACGCACAGCGTGCCCAGCACCGCGCCGTTATAGGCGCGCAGCGGCACGCCGGCGAAGAAGCGGGCGAAGGGTTCCTCCGTCACCAGCGCGCTGTCCCGCCAGCGCGCATCGTCCAGCGTGTCGGGGACGAACACGGCCCGCTCATCGATCATGACGGGACGACAAAAGCAGGTATCGGGGCGAATCTCCCCCGCGTCATAGCCATGGGCCGACTTCAGCCACTCGCGCCCGCCGTCGATCAGCGCGATCAGCGCGATCGGCGCGCCGAACAGGTCGGCGACCAGCCGGGTCACGCGGTCGAACGCAGGCTCGCGCGCCGTATCCATCAGCCGGTATTCGCGAAGCGTCTCCAGTCGCCGCGCCTCGCGCCGCGCCCCATCGCCTGCTTCATCGTCCGACAAATGCGTCCCCTCTGTCGTTGCCGCGCCGATCCTGCCGCTGGGCCGCTCTGCCATGAATCCGGTCCCTAAAAAAGCATCCTGAACGGCCATCCTGAAAGCGGTGCGATCCCGCCCGCCTGCGACCCAGCTTTTCCCCGTCCTTCCGATCTCTAGCTTCCTTTACGCTTTGCGCGCCGACAGGTTGCAGCCCATGCGCCGGGCCGAGGCGGGAACCCTATGGCGCGGCCACGCGTATGATCCGTTCAAGAGGGAGTTTCCTATGTCCTTGGGTGAAGAGATTCGCGGCCACCTGCCGTTCCTGCGCCGCTATGCACGCGCGCTTACCGGAAGCCAGAACCACGGGGACAATTTCGTCCACGCGACGCTGGAGACCATCGTCGCCGCGCCCGACGAGTTCAACGGCGGCAACGGCACGCGCATCGACCTTTACCGCCATTTCCACCGCATCTGGGAAAGCGCCTTCATCACCGACGGCGAAGGCGAGGACGAACGCGACCCGGCGATCCGCGCCGCGAACCAGCGCCTCGCCCGCATCACCCCGCTGGGGCGGCAGATGCTGCTGCTGACGGCGCTCGAGGGCTTTTCGGTCGAGCATGCCGCAATCATCACCGGCGCCGACCAAACCACGGTCGAAAACCTGCTGGCGGAGGCCGTGTCCGACATCGACCGCGAGGCGCGCACGTCCGTCCTCATCATCGAGGACGAGCCGCTGATCGCGATGGAGCTGGAACAGATCGTCCGCGACCTTGGCCATGACGTCGCAGGAATCGCGACGACACACGGCGATGCCGTCGCGGCGTTCGAGGACAGCGAGGCGGGCCTTGTCCTCGCCGACATCCAGCTTGCCGACGGATCGTCGGGGATTGACGCCGTTCAGGACATATTGGCGCGGGCGCCCGTGCCGGCGATCTTCATCACCGCTTTCCCCGAACGGCTGCTCACCGGCCACCGCGTCGAGCCGACCTTCCTGATTTCCAAGCCGTTCAGCGAACATGCGGTGCGCGCGGCGATCAGCCAGAGCCTGCTGTTCACGCCGCAGCTTGCGGCCTAGGCTCATTTCCCACCGGCGGGACCGTTTGCGGTCAGTTGTTCGACATCGTCCATGATCGCGGCGAAGGCCTCGCTCGGCTGGAGCGAGCCGGTGCTGCGGCGCGGCATGGCGCCGCCGTCGAGGATCGCCTGAAGCGCCGTGCGGGCGCGCGACACGCGGCTTTTCATCGTGCCGACGGCGCAGCCGCAGATCGCCGCCCCTTCTTCATAGGACAGCTGCCCCGCACCGATCAGCACCAGCGCCTCGCGCTGGTCGACGGGCAGCAGCATCAGCGCGCGCTGGACGTCGGCCAGATGCAGGCTGTCGGTCTGGTCGTCGGGGGCGACGAGCAGCCGTTCCGCCGCCAGTTCGTCATAGTCCGCCGTGAATTTGCGACGCCGCATCTGCGACAGGAAACAGTTGCGCAGGATCACGAAGGCCCAGCTTTTCATGCTGGAGGGACCGGGGATATAGCTGGCGCGCGCTTTCCACGCCTTCAGCATGGTTTCCTGAACCAGATCGTCGGCCAGGTCCGCGTTTCCGGTCAGGCTGCGGCCAAAGGCGCGCAGGTGCGGAAGCATCGCGGCCAGTTCCTGCTTGAAGCGGGCGTCGTCGAGCGGTTGAGGCGTTATGTCGCTGATAATATGGCCTTCGTCTGGATTTCCACCGCTGGCATCACCGGCATAGGCTTAGCGTCTCGCCGCGCCAATGCAAGCCTGTGCGGCCGGCGGTTCCCGCCCCCTGTTGCCGATCCGCCACGCATCGGTCGCAAAAAAAGACCGGTCAGGGAACCCCTTGGCGCGTCTGTCGTTACGTTCGGCATGGCAACCCACGGCAATGACAGGATGAATGGCAAGGACAAGCCGTATCGGACGCACGAAGCGGCGTTGCGGGCGCTGGGAAGCTTTCCCGGCACCGGCAGCGACCAGTGGCACCGCACGCTGACCGGCCGGCAGGCACCCGAGCCTGTCAGCGCGAAGCTGCGCATGATCTATGGCAATATCGTCGCGGAAAAGCTGCCCGACCAGATGCTGGAACTCCTGTCCCGGATCGACCAGCAAAGCTCGAAGCAATAATGGCCCCAAATGATGCCGCGACACTGACGGAGACCGACAAAGGCCTGCCGGACAAGGAATTCAAGGCCCTGCTCGCCGGGGTCATCCCCCATCTGCGCGCCTATGGCCGCAGCCTGTCGGGCAATCCCGACCTGGCCGACGACCTGACTCAGGACACGATGGTCAAGGCCTGGGCGTCGCGCGACCGCTTCGAACGCGGCACGTCGATCAAAGCGTGGACCTTCGTGATCCTGCGCAACACCTTCCTGTCGCAGATGCGCCGCAACAAGTTCCGCGGCGAATATGACGAAGTGACGGTCGAGCGCACGCTGTCGACGCCCGCCTCTCAGGAAGAATCGGGCGAGATGGCCGATCTTCAGCGCGCGCTGATGGAGTTGCCGCAGGACCAGCGCGAGGCGCTGATCCTCGTCGGCGCGGGCGGTCTGTCCTATGAGGAGGCGGCCAGCATCTGCGACTGCGCGCTCGGCACGATGAAAAGCCGCGTATCGCGCGCACGCGTCGCGCTGGAAGAGATTATGACGAACGGCCGCTTCTCGCAAAAGCGCGCCGACGCCCCGCCCGCCAGCGAGGCGATGGACGCGATCATGAACAGCGTCGAGGCAATCGCCGCGCGGCGCGAAGAAGAGAATCGGGACCGGGAATAGGGCCTCTCGACTTCGCGGCGCAGGTGCGCCAGACTGACGGTTCCCCTTCCCTTCCAGATCGAGCGAGCCTGATCGATGACCAAAATCCCCGCTCTCGCCCTTTCCGCCGCCGTGATCGTCGCCGCCTGTTCGGCGAACCCGTCGAACGGCCAGTCCGCCCCCGCCGACACCGCGCGTCTCGACGCCTCGGGCGAGCAGCCCGCAGCGCCGCTCGCCGCCGCGCCGTTCACGGTGCAGGATGTCGCCGCCTTCGACGAACCCTGGGCCATGGCTTTCCTGCCCGGCGGCAAGCAGGCGCTGGTCACCGAACGCGCGGGCAAGCTGAAGCTGTGGGACGAAGGCGGCACGGTGCGCGACGTCACGGGCGTGCCGCGCGTCGCCTATGGCGGCCAGGGCGGCCTGGGCGATGTGATCCTCGCCCCCGATTTTCCGGCCAGCGGCACCATCTATCTAAGCTGGGCCGAGCCGGGCGACGGCGACACCAGCGGCGCGGTGGTCGCGACGGCGAAGCTGGTGCAAGGGGACGCGCCCAGGCTGGGCGATCTGCGCATCATCTGGAAACAGCAACCCAAGGTGACGGGACGCGGCCATTATTCGCACCGCCTGGTCTTTTCGCCGGACGGCCGGTATCTGTTCATCGGATCGGGCGAGCGGCAGAAATTCGATCCCGCGCAGGACATGGACGCCAATCTGGGCAAGATCGTCCGGCTGAATCCCGACGGCAGCATCCCCGCCGACAATCCCTTCGCCGAAAAGGGCGGCGTCGCGGCGCAGCTCTGGTCGCTGGGCCACCGCAACATCCTGGGCCTTGCGTTCGACGGGACGGGGCGGCTGTGGAACCAGGAAATGGGACCGAAAGGCGGCGACGAGGTCAATCTGGTCGCGCGCGGCGCCAACTATGGCTATCCGATCGTGTCGAACGGCGATCATTATGACGGCCGCCCGATTCCCGATCATGCGACGCGGCCCGAATTCGCCGCGCCGAAGCTGTGGTGGAACCCGTCCGTCTCACCCGGCGGGCTGGTCTGGTACGGCGGCGACGTCTATCCGGGCTGGAAGAACAGCCTGCTGATGGGCGCGCTGTCGGGCCAGGGGCTGGTGCGGATGGCAATCGACGGCGACCGGCTGCACAAGTCCGACCGCTGGGACTTCGGGATGCGCATCCGCGAAGTCGAAGTGCATGAGGACGGATCGATCTGGCTGCTGAGCGACGGCAAGGACGGCAAGCTGATGAAGCTGGTGCCGAAGGCGGGGTGAAACCCTGACACATCCGTTCGTCCTGAGGAGGGACTGAGCGAAGTCGAAGGCCCGTCTCGAAGGACGCTGGCGCTGCGCCTGGTCCTTCGAGACGCCATTTCGACAAGCTCAATGGCTCCTCAGGACGAACGGGAGCATGGCTCAGCAGACATCGATGCGATCATTCACCTCCGCGCGCCACGACAGCAGCATGCGGCCCGGCCGCTGGCCCGCCGCGCCCGTTTCCACGAAACCGGCGCGTCGCAGCAGCGCGCGCGAGCGCGCGTTGCCGGGGCGGCATTCGGCGACGATCGCACCGCCGGGCCGGGCCTCCGCCAGAGCGCGGACGACACCGCGCACCGCCTCTGTCGCGATACCGCGGCCTCGCGCCGCCGCCGCGAACCAGTAACCGACCTCGTGCACGCCGCCGTCCCGGCGATGCACGCCGATCACGCCCAGCAATTCGCCGCCGGCCGCATCGCGCACGGCATGGAAATCAGGGTCCGCGATCAGCGCGCGGGCGTCCCCCTCGCCGAAGGGTTCGGGCAGGAAAGGAATCTGCGACGTCACGGACGTATCGGTGATCGCGGCGAGCGCGGGCGCGTCCTCCACCGTCAGCCGCTCGATGCGGCAGCGCTCGGTCATGATGCGCGTCAAAGTCTCTGTCATATTTCGCGTCTTCCAGATGGGCGCGCCGTGACAGAGAGGGAGAGCGGTTCGATGATGACCATGCGCCTTTCCGACACGGCGGCGATGGTCATAGGGTGATGCCATGCCGCTCCTAGATAAAGGAGCGCCAATAGGTCTTGAATCGAAGGGATCGGTCGTTGGTCATCGCCGCTGCGATTATCACCGCCCCGCGCGCGGATCAAGCCGTGACCGAACGCCGCATCAGACAGGAGCCGGGACCATAGGGACCGGGCGCGCCCGGTTCGGCATAGTCGAAGCCCTGCGCGCGCCAATAGCTGTCGGCTCCGGCGACCGCGACCAGCGCGATTTCGTCGCAGCCCGCGCGGATGGCCTGCCGCAGCACGAAATCCGTCGCCTCGCCTCCCGCGCCCGTCCCGCGCGCGGCGGGGAGCAGCGCGATGTCGTGGAGATAATAAACCTCCGCCGCGACCGGAAGGGCGCCGAGCAGCACCCCCAGTTTCGGCACCGCGCCGCGATGCCACGGATGCGTGACGAGCAGGCCGGCGACGTCCCCGTCACGCTCGAACACGCGGCATCCGTCAGGATATAGCGCCAGCCGTTCGGCATAGACGGCTTTCGGTTCGGTAAAGACGCCGTGCACCGCGTCGGAGATCGCCACGACCGCGCCGAGATCATTCGTACGCATCGGCCGCCAGCCGTTCGTCATGTGCCGGATTCCAGAAAGGGCGCCACCACATCCGCCGTCACGCGCAGCAGGCGCCCGCTCGCCTTGTCGAGCAAGGCCCACACGGTGCGCGCCCGCACATGCACCTTGCCGTCCGCGCCGGTGAATTCCATGAAGCGGTCGAACTTCGCGCCCTGCGGCTTGTCCGCCACCCAGGTG
>PHEM01000050.1:14023-15902 GCA_002842935.1 Alphaproteobacteria bacterium HGW-Alphaproteobacteria-13
CGCGACGCGCTGAATCCACTGGACCCACACCGCGTTGTTGACATGCCCCAGCTCGTCGATCGTGTCGGGCGTCGCGGTCAGGGAGAGGGTGAAGGATCGCATCGAGGAGGCCTTGTTGATCCCCTCCCGCAGGCGGGAGGGGGGTGTTACGCCAGTTCCACCGCCGTCACCATATAGCCCGCGTCACGCAGCGCGGCGACCAGGCTGTCGAGATGCTCGCGGTCGCGCGCCTCGCATTCGATGTCGGTGATCAGCCCCTTGGCGGGCAGCGTCGTGAAGATGCGCTGGTGATAGATTTCCAGGATGTTCACCTGCTTGTCGTTGAACACCTCCATCACCTTGAACAACGCGCCGGGGCGGTCCTGCAAGCGGATGCGCAGCCGCGCGATGCGGCCCGACCGCGCTAGGTCGCGCAGCAGCACATTGGCGAGCAGGCGCGTGTCGATATTGCCGCCCGTCAGCACCAGCCCGACCTTGCGCCCGGCGAAATCCCCCGGATGCGCAAGCATCGCCGCCAGCCCCGCCGCGCCCGCGCCTTCGACCACCGTCTTTTCGATCTGGAGCAGCAAGCTGACGGCGCGTTCCAGATGGCGTTCGGCGACGAGGACGATATCGTCGTTCAGGTCGGCGACCAGACGGCGCGTATATTCGCCCGGTTCCTTGACCGCGATGCCCTCGGCCAGCGTGTCGCCTTCGCACGCCATCTCGACGCCGTTCAGTTCGGCGTACATCGACGGATACAGCTCCGCCTGCACGCCGACGAGGCGGATGTCGTTCTTGACCCCGCGCGCCGCCGTGCCCATGCCCGTGAGCAGCCCGCCGCCGCCGATCGGCACGATCAGCGTGTCGAGTTCGGGCACATCCTCCAGCATCTCCAGCGCCACCGTTCCCTGCCCCGCCGCGACATGCGGATGGTCGAAGGGGTGGACGAAAGTCAGCCCGCGTTCCGCCTCCAACTCGCGCGCATGGGCATAGGCGTCGTCGAACTTCTCGCCGAACAGCACGATCTGCGCGCCGTGGCTGGCGGTCTGCGACACTTTCACTTGCGGCGTCGTGCGCGGCATGACGATGGTGACGGGCACGCCCAGCCGCTTGCCGTGATAGGCAAGGCCCTGCGCATGATTGCCCGCCGACGCCGCGATGACGCCGCGCGCCTTCGCCGCATCGTCGAGCAGCAGCAGCGCGTTGAGCGCCCCGCGCTCCTTATAGGCGGCGGTGAATTGCAGATTTTCGAACTTCAGCCACACCTCCGCCCCGGCCAGTTCGGACAGCGTCAGCGATTTCAACGTCGGGGTGCGGACCACCGCGCCGTTAATTCGCTGCGCCGCCGCGCGGACATCGTCGAGCGTGATCGCCGGATAATCGGCGGCGGAGTTCAGGGTGCGTTGATCGGTCATGGCGGCAAGCGCCCTAGCCTATCTGGCGTCCGACGCAAACCATGGTTATGGACCGGACCATGAGCGAACAGACATTGCGTATCGGCTTCATCGGCACCGGCGTCATGGGCGGACCGATGGCGGGGCACCTCGTCAAGGCGGGGCATGCCGTCACCGTTTACAACCGCACCAGGGCCAGGGCCGACGCCTGGGCCGCGCGATATAGCGGCGCGGCGGCGGATACGCCCGCCGCCGCCGCACAGGACGCCGACGTCGTCCTGACCTGCGTCGGCAATGACGACGATCTCGCGCAAGTGACGCTGGGCCGCGACGGCGCTTTTCCCGCGATGCGCAAGGGCACGCTGTTCGTCGATCACACCACGGTGTCGGCGCGTATCGCCCGCCAGCTTTCGGTCGAGGCCGAGGCATTGGGCCTGCTGAGCCTCGATGCCCCGGTATCGGGCGGCGAATCGGGCGCGCAGGCAGGGACGCTGTCGATCATG
>PHEM01000471.1 GCA_002842935.1 Alphaproteobacteria bacterium HGW-Alphaproteobacteria-13
CGATTGGCGACAGCGGCGATGAATATATTGGCGAAACTCTGGTGATCTGCACCGGCGCGCAGGCCAAGTGGCTGGGCATTCCGGGTGAGATGGAGCTGGGCGGCAAGGGCGTATCTGCCTGCGCAACGTGTGACGGGTTCTTCTATCGCGGCAAAAAGGTGGCGGTGATCGGCGGCGGGAATACGGCGGTGGAAGAAGCGCTGTATCTCACCAACCATTCCGACGATGTGACCCTGATCCACCGCCGTGACAGCCTGCGGTCGGAAAAGATCCTGCAGGAACGCCTGTTCGCCAATCCCAAGATTAAAGTGTTGTGGAACAAGGCAGTAGAAAGCTTTGTGGCGGGCGATAATGGCATGCTTCACCACCTCGCGCTTAAAGATACGGCGACGGGTGAGGCGTCCACCATTGAAGTGGACGGTGCATTCGTCGCCATCGGCCATGCGCCTGCGACCGAACTGTTCAAGGGCAAGTTACCGATGGACGAAGGCGGCTATCTGCTGACCGAACCGGGCACCCCGAAAACGGTGGTTCCCGGCGTGTTTGCGGCCGGGGACGTGACCGATCATGTCTACCGGCAGGCGGTCACCGCAGCAGGGATGGGCTGTATGGCGGCGCTCGACGGCGAGCGCTATCTCGCCGCGCGCAGCCATGCTTCCAAGGCGGCGGTCGAGGCGGCGGAGTAGCCCCTGCCTGCGCGGGGGCGCACTCTCGCCCTAGAACACCGCGATTGCGGCGTGCAGAATCAGCGCGATCAGCACCAGCGATGACAGCGCGAACAGCGCAAACCGCACGATCACGCGGTTTACCGTCGCCTGCACAATGCTGTGCGCCACCCGAAGGGCGACATAGGCCCATGCGAGCATGGTGTTGAACCCGTCGCCCTGTCCGATGATCGCCAGCACGATTGCCACCGCGTAAAACAGCGTTGGCGCTTCGTGCAGGTGGTTGTAATTGTCCGCCTTCCAGCTGACCGTATCGGGCAATTTGGCGCGCAGGCTTCCCCCGTCGCCGCCGATCAGGTTCTTGGAGTCGATCCCGGCGGCGTTCATCGCCGGGATGCGGGTGGCGTACATCCACAGCCACATCACCATCGTCCACGCCAGCAGCGCGACGACGGGCTGCAAAATATCCATTCCGATCATGGTGTTTTCCTTAAACCGGCAATGCGGAAGGGTCGGCCAGCAACGTCGCCATCACCGCACGCACTGCCAGAACGATCAGCGCGATGGTGCTGGCCAGGAACAGCGCAAACCGCACCGGCACCGCGTTGACGAGGTTCTGCCACAGCGAATGCACGATCCGCAGCGCGACATAGACCCACGCCAGCGTCACATCGAGCGCGCCCGGCCCTATCACCGCCAAGATCAGCACCGTCGCATAGAACAGCGTCGGCTGTTCGTGCAGGTGGGTGTGATTATGCGCGGGCCAGTTGGCTTTGTCAGGGATGACGCCTTCCAGATCACTGCCGCGCGCGCCCGGTTTGGCGGCGAGCAGTGATTTATCCTCAATCTTGGCAATCGCCCCGAACCGCGCGGGAATGATCCACAACAATACTATCAAAGTCCACACCACCAGCACGGCAGCGGGCGCGAGCATTTGCGCTTGCATCGTCGGATCCCCTCTCAAAAGTTCCAAGCCGTTACCTGCGAGCGCGGCGAACGATTGTCAATTGCACCTATTGCGCGGCGAGGACGTGCAGCTGGAAATAGCCGAGCGGGCCGCGCGTGCTGGTGAACCGCAGACCGCGTGCGGCGGCGATGCGCCCTGCAACCGCGCCCATGTCATCGCGCGGTGCGACGTGGAACTTGGCGAGCCATGCCCTCAGCAATCCGGCGAGGGGACGCGGCAGGCCGGCTAGGTCGCCAAAATCGACCACGTGCAACGCGCCGCCCGGTGCCAGCAGGCTTGCCGCGTGATCCAGCGCGCCCTGCCAATCGGGAATCATCGACAGCGAATAGGACAGCACAATCCGGTCAAACTGCGGTTCGCCCAGCAGCGCCGCTGCGTCAAACGAACAGGCATCGCCTTGGCCCAACCGCGCCTCTGCCCCCACGGCGGCGCGCGC
>PHEM01000472.1 GCA_002842935.1 Alphaproteobacteria bacterium HGW-Alphaproteobacteria-13
CAGCGTCAACCGGCTCTTTTCCTCAAGCGGGATGTCCCCGCCGATGTCGCTGCGCAACGCCAGCGCGGAAGTCTCGACCGATCCAAGGCCGATGTCACGACGGCGCCCATCAACCTGGACGCGCAGCAGCCACGACCGGGCGCCGGTAGGCTTGACGAGCAGATACAGCCCGCCGCCGTCAGCATGGCGACCGGGCTTGGCGTTCGTCACCGTCTTTGCTGTGAGCTTTGCCATGTTCCCTCATCCGTTCCCACACAATCGCGCGGTAGCTGACGGCAACCGACGAATGTCAGCGAAGGATAAAGCAGCGGAAATCTATTGCAAGTGCGGGCATTCTTGAAAGTCAGCGAAGGACGGCGAAAGAACAGTTATGTTCCCTCACTCTCCTCCATTTTTCCTTTGCTATCGACCAGCACTGCGATGCGATCTTGAATCGCGGGCGAATGGCCATAGATTGACGGCATGACGTCGAAACTGCCTTCCGGCCTTCCCGCCGCCTCCTCTCTCGCCGCGCCGCTGGTCGGGCGCGCGCGCTTTGCGCCGGGCGATATCGTGCGCCACCGCATGTTCGATTTCCGCGGCGTGGTGTTCGACGTCGATCCCGTCTTCTCGAACAGCGAGGAATGGTATGAGGCGATCCCCGAAGCGGTCCGCCCCGTGCGGGAACAGCCCTATTATCACCTGCTCGCGGAGAATGAGGATTCGTCCTACATCGCCTATGTCAGCCAGCAGAATCTGGTCGCGGACGCCGAGCATGGTCCCGTCGACCATCCGCAGATCGACGCGATGTTCGACGGGCTGGAGCAGGGGCGTTACCGCGTCCGCGCCATTCACCGCCACTAATCGCTAGGCTTTCAGCTTCCAGCCCGATTGCAGCAGGCGATACGTCAGCACCGCCAGCGCGGCATTGACCGCAACCAGCGCCAGCGCCGCCGTCGTCACGGGATGGGGTATGCTGGAATCGACCGTACCGATGAAGCCATAGCGGAAGCCCATGATCGCATAATAGACCGGGTTCGCGTGGGCGACGGTCTGGAACCAGGGCGCGAGGCGGTCCACCGAATAGAAAGTCCCCGACAGGAGAGCGAGCGGCGTGACGACGAAATTGGTCACGGCGGCGGCGTGATCGAATTTTTCGGCCCAGACCGACGTGAGGAGTCCGAGGAAGCCCAGCATCGCCGCGCCGAGGACGCCGAACACCGCGACGGCCCACAGATGCGCGGGCATCACGTCGACGCCGGGCCAGAGCAGCATCGCCGCCCACAGCGCGAGACCGACCAGCAGCGCGCGCGTGAGCGCCGCGCCGATCAGCGCGACGATCAGCTCGCCGACGCCCAGCGGCGGCATCAGATAATCGACGATCGTGCCCTGGATCTTGCCGACCAGCAGCGAAAAGCTGGAATTGGCGAAGCTGTTTTGCAGCATCGCCATCATGATCAACCCCGGCGCGATGAAATCGGCGAAGGGAACGCCGATCACCGTGCGCCCGCCGCCGCCCAGCGCGACCGTAAAAATGACCAGGAACAGCAGCGTCGTCACCGCCGGCGCCCAGATTGTTTGGAGCTGCACCTTGAAAAAGCGCCGCACCTCCTTGACATAGAGGGCCTGCATGCCCGGCCCGTTCAGCGTCAGGATGTGCGGCACTCCCGGCTCCGCAAAAGGCTGCGCGGGGGCGGAAACGCGGGATTCGGGTCGCGAAATTTGGGGCTGGTCGTTCATGGCGTTCTCGCCTATCGCCTCCCCGATCCTACCGCAAGCTGGGCCGTGACGGCGCCGGTCCGAAACGGGACCGCGAGGCCATCGGCAGTCCGGCGGCGTGGAATGATGAGGAATTGAACATGTCATGGACCGATGAGCGCATCGATCAGTTGCGCAGCATGTGGGAAAAGGGCCTGACCGCCAGCCAGATCGCCGACGAACTGGGCGGCGTCAGCCGCAACGCCGTGATCGGCAAGGCGCACCGCCTGGGGCTGAAATCGCGCCCCTCCCCCGTCAAGGCGACGGAGAAGGTGGCAAAGCCGGTCAAGCCCGCGCCTGCCGCGCCGCGTCCGGT